>JAJQCU010000164.1:2132-3793 GCA_021202575.1 Lachnospiraceae bacterium | reverse complement strand
GTAGTTTGCTTGTAAGAGGCTGATTATATCTCTCAAGTTGACTGAGAATCAGTCATTTCCTCCTACATAAGCAATCTTAGCCCTGTAAGGGGCGGGAAAGCACGCGAAGCGGGCGAGATTGCGCATGTAGGGGGAAGCGGCTGTGAACAGTAACGAATCAAAGGCGGAATGAAGAGGGATATCGTAAGACATGGACATTTTTCTGGGACTGATGATACCGCTTTTGGGAACGACACTGGGCGCGGCCTGTGTTTTCCTGATGAAAAATCAGATGAGCGTACAGGTACAGCGAATGCTGACAGGCTTCGCGGCGGGAGTGATGGTGGCGGCCTCTGTCTGGAGCCTGCTGATTCCCGCCATTGAGCAGTCGGAAGGCTTGGGAAATTTTGCGTTTTTCCCGGCGGCTGTCGGGTTTTGGGTCGGGATTTTATTTCTGCTTCTTCTGGATGAGATAACGCCCCATCTCCACCAGAACAGCGTGGAACCGGAGGGGCCGCGGAGCAACTTAAAGGACACCACCAAGCTACTGCTGGCGGTAACGCTTCACAATATCCCCGAGGGGATGGCTGTGGGTGTGGTATATGCCGGCGCACTCTCACAGAATGGGCAGATCACAGCGGCGGGGGCGCTGGCTCTCTCTCTGGGCATTGCCATTCAGAATTTCCCGGAGGGAGCCATCATCGCCATGCCTCTGAAGACAAGGGGCATGAGTAAGGGCAGGGCCTTTGTCTGCGGTTTCCTCTCCGGCGTTGTGGAGCCAGCGGCGGCTGTTTTCACTCTGGCCATGGCCGGGCTGGTGGTGCCGGCACTGCCGTATCTGTTAAGCTTCGCGGCGGGAGCCATGATGTACGTGGTGGTGGAGGAGCTGATCCCGGAGATTTCCCAGGGAGAGCACTCCAATATCGGCGTCATTTCCTTTTCCGTGGGTTTTGTGCTGATGATGATTCTGGATGTGGCGCTGGGATGACGAAAAAAAGATTGTAACCGGGAAGGAAAGGATGGAATATCATGCCGGGAGAATCAAAAACAGAATGCTCTGAAACCGTTTAAGGCTCCGGAACATTCTGTAAGAATAAAGGAATAGTGGTATTTTAGTGAGGAAGAGCTGTTTTAATCCTCGTAGAAGGACTTCGGCTTATGGTGAGGCGTCGCTTCCCACAGTTCGTCCGCGGCCGGTTTCCAGGTTTTGGCGTACTCTGTGGTTCTGTCGCACAGATCATCCACGCTTTCCGGGCTTTCGTAGTCGGTGCTGACTGCTTTCGTGTCATGCACCATCTTTCTTAAGCACTCCGGGTTCTCCAGCATGGGGCAGGGCCGCAGCATGTTCTCATTGAAAGGCTGGTTGTCATGGTAAGCCATGAAAAGCGGGCTCTTTAAGGCGTCCAGCAGGATGGTGTCGTGGATGTTGCAGTTGGAGTAGTGGATGAACACGCAAGGCTCCACATCGCCCTTGGCGTTGATATGCAGATAATTTCTGCCGCCGGCGATGCAGCCGCCCACATACTGGGCGTCATTCTGGAAGTCCATGGAGAAGATGGCCTTAGTGCTTCTGAATTCCCGAATCCGGTGGAAAACCTCCTGCCTCTGCTCAGGTGTGGGCAGCAGCTCCTTAACCGCTCCATTGCCTACAGGCATATAATGGAAGAGCCAGACAAACAGCG
>JAJQCU010000164.1:0-2122 GCA_021202575.1 Lachnospiraceae bacterium | reverse complement strand
TGTAATCGAAGAACTCCTCGCTGGAGATATCCTCGTAATTGCGGCTGGTGTAACACACGGAGATGCCGAAGGGCAGCTTATGGGCCTTCAGCAGATCCATGGCGTTTTTGACCTTGTGATAAATGCCCTCGCCCCGGCGGGAGTCGTTGGCCTCCTCGAAGCCCTCCAGGCTGATGGCCGGCACGAAGTTTTTCACCCGCAGCATTTCCTGACAGAATTCCTCATCGATCAGGGTGCCGTTGGTGAAGGAGAGAAATTCGCAGTCCGGGTGCATCCCGCAGATTTTGATCAGATTCTTTTTGCGCACCATGGGCTCGCCGCCGGTATAGATGTACATGTAGGTGCCCAGCTCCTTGCCCTGGCGGATGATGGAGTCGATGTCCTCAACGGAGAGGTTTAACTGATGGCCGTATTCCGCGGCCTAGCAGCCGGTGCAGTGCAGATTGCAGGCGGAGGTGGGATCCAGCAGGATGGCCCAGGGCACGTTGCAGCCCTCCCGCTCCTTTACCACATTCTGTGCGGCGAAGCCTTCGAGAGAGGCGTTGAAGATGAAATTCTGAAAGAAAGCCCTGCGCACGCCCGAATCCAGGTCATACAGCTTCAGAATCAGCTGATACCAGTTGTTTTTCTCATCGATCGCGGTGCGGATTGCGTCCCTCTGGGAGCCAAACCACCCATCCGGAGCGAATTTATCCACCAGCTCCATCAGCTTTGGTATATTTTCCTCCGGATTGCCTTCCACGTAATTTAACGCTTTATTGATTGCAAATTTTTGCATGCTTTTAGATACTGAAGTTGCTTTACTCATCATATCTCGTCCTTTCTTTTGAATGTATTCCGATTATAGGAAAATATTCCCGGAAAGTCATGGGACACGAAAACCGCCGGGTCTCAAAATCTGACAGAAGGCGGGAAATGGGATATTTTCGGACACAAAGGCTGAAATGTCGCTTTTTTGGACAAAAAATCAGATTGTCACTTGAAAACCGGGGGAGAGGGGATAGACTGAATTCGGGGCGGATCCTGTCCTGAGCACAGGAAGACCGAAGGTCTGACAGGCTCATCAGCGGCTCGGGCATCAGGAAAGGAATCTGCCCATGAAAAACTTCGGAGAAAGGAGCCTGGGAATGACGAACAATATTACCCGCATACTGACGGAGACGGTTGTAAAAAACACATTGAAGGAAATTGAGGATTCACCGGAGAGAAGCATCCGGAAGCTTGTGGACATGGCGCTGAATTTTTCGGAGGGACGGTTCAGAACAGATTTCTTTACCATAGCGAGGGGAATGCTGGAGAACGAGGACAGCCCATACTATGATCTGATCAGAGATGTGTTGACGCATGTGGACCATGAGAGAATTCTGCGGTTTGGCATGAATCTGGGCTTCAACAGCTGTACGGAGGGGGCGAAAAGAATCCGCAGGAATGAGGAAACAATGGGCTTCAACATTCCCTGGTGTGTGTTTCTTCATCTGGACCAGAAGCGAATCCTGGAGAATCCGGGGCAGTACAGCCGCGTTTTTTCTCAGGGAGAAGACTTGGGGATATACACCTGGATTCTGGAAGCGGACGGACCGCTGGCGGAAATCCTTCCTTTGATGAAAGAGCATGGGGACAGCGCCTTTGTGCTGGTATGCGGTCCGGAGAGCGTGACGGAGGATTTCCTTGACAGCGCCTCGCAGGTCAGTCACATGATGCCGGCCGTCCTGTATGATGAGGAGCGGGCGGAGGTCTTTGATCTTCTCAGGGAGAGAAAGCTCCTTTACGCGGCATGCCAGTTTTATGGGGATCAGGATGCGGAGGATATTCTGAACGGCGATCTGTTTTACAGCGCGGAACAGACGCATGCGGCGCTGACGGCGCTGCTGCCCGCGAAGGAATGCACTGCCGTGACGCGGACAAGGGTGGCGAAGTATGTAGAGAGGGCGCGCAATGAACAGCTTTTCAGAACCATACCCTGGGAGGCCTGGTATGATAACTGCCGCGTGGACGCCATCATTTCCGGGGATGCGTGCTTCGTGGACTTTGACGCACAGGGAGACCTGTACGGTTTGCGGAGCTGCCCCGGGGAAGCTTCATTGAATGTGTTTCGGAATGATCTGGCCCAGATTTTGAGAAG
>JAJQCU010000141.1 GCA_021202575.1 Lachnospiraceae bacterium | reverse complement strand
AGATATAATCAGCCTCTTACAAGCAAACTACGCTTGACGAGTCTGTTTATATCTCCCAAGACGGCTGTGAATAGTAACTTTTATTTTACAATAAACTCTTTAAGCCGTTTACTATAGTGCCAATCGCGGGCTGCGTAAACAGCCATTCCCCGCGTGATCGTGTACACCATCTTTATAGTGAAGCTGCTGCCGTTCACTGTGCCTCAAAGCGCAAATCTGCTAAATACATCCCTCTTCTGAAAATTTTCTTCCTTATATCTGATCAGAAATGCCCTCGCCTCCGCATGCGCCTCATCCAGATCCGCCAGCATTCCTTCCAGATTATCCTCATGGATTCCGCCGATTTCGGCAAAGAGCCGATAGCAGGCTATTTGGTCCGCGAACTGCTCCCTCAGCACCTGCCAGGCCTCCTCTGAGGCGCAGCCCTTCGTATGATTGCAAAGATAAGCCGCGAAAGCCTCTCTTCCCGCCTCATCCAAAAAGGCCGGGTTCATCAGCCTTAAGAAGCACAGGTACGCCTTCTGCTTTCTCTCATCCATCATCTGATCCTGCATCCGGATGCCGATGTCCTCCTCCCCGCAGAACACCAGATCATGGTAGCTCTCCTCGTCATTTTCCATCAAAAAAGAACGCAGTCTCTGATCCCAGCGCGCAAACCACCTGTTGCTGCCTCTTTCCATATCGCTCAGCAGATAATCCGCTTTCATGCGGCAGCACAGGGCCGCCAGCAAAATCTGTGCGTCCGGCAGTACGTTTCCCAGTGCCAGCCGTTCCATGGACCTGCAACCTTTGAAAACTCCTGCTCCCAGCGATACCTTCCCGGGGGACAGCACCTCCCTCAGCCGTCCGCACTGGGCGAAGGCATAATCCTCCAGCCGCGACACGGTTTGGGGCAAAACCACCCGTTCCAGCATGTCCGATCTCAAAAAAGCTTTTCTGCCCACAGCGGTCACCGGCAGCCCCTCAATCTCTTCCGGCACGGTCAGCACGCTGCCGCCGCCCTTCCATCCTGTGACATCCACACCTTCATTTTGGACGATATAATATAAAATTATGTTCTGAAGCCGTAATTTTCCGTTTTCCTGTTCCATGGTTTCTTTGCCCTTTTCGTATTGAAAGCCCCTTTCCTCTCCCGCGGTCTGCTTTCGCCCCTGTATCCACCGGACTTTTTCTCATTATGCCATTGAGTGAAAGTAAAGTAAAGTCCAAAATAGTCCCCTGGCAAATCAGAAATTCCGCTTTCGGTTCCCCTTGGCCGACAGGATGCCTTGGGAACTGTCAAAAACAATCTGCGCGGATCATGCCGGATAATGCGTAAACCGCTGTCCAAAAATTCCGACGTTGATAGAATTGAAAAATACTGGTACAATAGGGGAACAAGAAAGGAGAACTGTCTTATGTCCAATAAAATCTGCATCACCGGCGCCTCCCGCGGCATCGGCCTGGCCATCGCCGCCGCTTTTGCCGGGGAAGGCTGGGAGCTATATCTGATATGCAAGGAAAATCTGAAAGCGATGGAAGAAGCCGCTGAAAGCTGGAAGCAGGAATACGGCACGGACGCAGCCTGTTTCGCGGTGGATATAGCCGATGCCGCGGCATATGAAGCGTTCTTAAAAGAGCTTCCCGCCATGGATGTGCTGATCAATAACGCCGGTATCTCCTTCGTTGGACTTTTACAGGATATGGAGCTTTCCGACTGGCAGCGGGTGATGGACACCAATCTGACCAGCGTTTTCCTGAGCTGTAAATATCTGCTGCCCGGGATGCTGAGCCGCGGCGGCGGCCGGATCATCAATATCTCCTCTGTCTGGGGAGAGCACGGCGCCAGCATGGAAAGCGCCTATTCCGCCTCCAAGGGCGCCGTCAACGCTCTGACCAGAGCCCTGGCAAAAGAAACAGCCACAGGCAATGTGCAGATTAACGCCATTGCCTGCGGCCTGATCGATACCTCTATGAACGCCCATCTGTCCAAAAATGAAATACAGTCACTGATCGGGGAAATTCCCGCCAACCGGATCGGCCGGCCCGAGGAGGTTGCCGCCTTATGCCTGCAGCTTGCCTCCGCGCCGGAATATCTGACAGGGCAGGTCATTGCTCTGGACGGAGGGTGGACCGTCTGATGCCGGTATTGATTCCATCATTACTAATAGTGTTCTCAATATCCACGCTGGTGGTGTGCTTGCACGGCTAAGAGCATGGCTATCAGAGAACCTTTTATTTTTCATGAAACCATTGAAACAATCATGGGCTTTGACTATACGTCAAAGCCCATGACTCAATCCATCAATTCATTGCAGATGCAACTTCTCACCCGATCTCAGATTCCCTGATCTTCTTGCGCAGCGGTAAAATCATGCCGCTGGCCACGGACAGCTCATCCACGCCGCTGGTGAGGAAGAATTCTGTCATCTCCGGGTCCGCGCCCAGCTCGCCGCAGATACCGGCCCAGATGCCGGCCGCGTGAGCGTTGTCGCAGACCATCTTAATGGCCCGCTTGATAGCCTCATGGTGAGGCTTGTAGAAACGGTCCAGCTTATTGTTCTGACGGTCCACCGCCAGGGTGTACTGGGTCAGGTCGTTGGTGCCCATGCTGAAGAAGTCCACTTCCTTCGCCAGCAGATCGCTGATCAGTACAGAGGCCGGGGTCTCAATCATAATGCCCTGCTTGATATCCTTATTGTAGGCGATGCCTTCCCCGTCCAGCTCAGCCATGACTTCGGCCACGATTTCCTTGATATCCCGCACTTCCTCTACAGAAGTGATCATCGGGTACATAATGGCGATATTGCCATAGGCGCTGGCCCGCAGCAACGCACGCAGCTGAGTTCTGAAAATCTCGGGCTGCTCCAGGCAGATACGAATCGCCCTGTAACCAAGAGCCGGATTCGCCTCATTGCCCAGATTGAAATAATCTACCTGCTTGTCCGCGCCCAGATCCAGCGTCCGGATCACCACCTGTTTGCCTTCCATTCCTTCCGCTACAGCCTTATATGCCTTAAACTGCTCTTCCTCTGTGGGGAAGTCACTGGAATTCAGGTACAAAAACTCGCTTCTGAACAGGCCGATGCCCTCGGCGTCATTCCGCTTCGCCACTTCCATATCCGCCACGCTGCCGATATTGGCGAACAGCTTCACATGTCTGCCGGCTTTGGTGACCGACTCCTTGCCCTTCAGCTCCTGTAATAACGCTTTCTCGGCCTGCTCTTTTTTCTGTTTCTCCTGATAATCCGCCAGAGTGGCCTCATCAGGATCAATGATCAGCGTCTGCGCGGCGCCGTCCACAATGCCCAGCTTTCCGTTCCAGCTCTCGTCAATGGGAGTCTTAATCAGCGCCGGGATGCCCATGTTGCGAGCCAAAATCGCGGTGTGGGAACTGGTGGAGCCTTCCTTTGTGACAAAGGCAAGCAGCTTGGAGGTATCCATCTGCACCGTCTCGCTGGGAGCCAGATCCACCGCCACCAGAATGCAAGGCTCCGCCAGGTCGCTCATATCCTGCACGCCGGAGAGCACGTTCACCACGCGGGTGGATATATCCTTGATATCCGCGCTTCTGGCCTGGAAATACTCATCCTCCATGCTGGCGAACATCTCGGCAAATTCCTCGCCGGTGGCCGCCACCGCGTACTCCGCGTTCACCTTATCGTCATTGATCTTGGAAAGGATGGCATCCTTATAATCGTCATCGTCCAGCAGCATGGAGTGAACCTCAAACAGCTGGGCTGTCTCCTCTCCCTGCTCCGCCAGAGCCTTCTCATAAATCACCTGAAGCTGCTCCTGGGCGGTTTCCTTGGCAGCCTCAA
>JAJQCU010000224.1:501-3801 GCA_021202575.1 Lachnospiraceae bacterium | reverse complement strand
TTCTTATCCAGTACACCGACATCCATCAGCACATCTACAGGCGCAGCATAGCCGCGTTTCTGACACTGATGATAAACGGACGAATGTACCTTCCCGATCAACTCACTGTCTTTCATATCCACCCACCTCACGTCTGATACCATTATACTGATTTTTCCCCGTCAATCAAGACCCACGCCATAGAAAAGAGCCGCCCAACCAAAAAGTTGGGCAGCCCGATTCTGTCATTTACGGTTTCGCTCCATACCCTCTGCCATCGCCAACTCAGGCGCAGCCTTTCCATTTTTCTGCATAATCTCCGCCTGTTTGATTTTCAGACGGTCAAGCACGGAGACACGCCCACCGATCACCCTCGGCACTGGTAGATTGTTGATGCGGCCATCAATCATGTTGTAGTTTTGCTCCTCTGTAATCTCGGCGGAGCGAAGATACTCGCCATTCTCATAATATTTCTGCCAGTTCTCCATCAGCGGCTTTTGCATGGGTGGCGGTGTCAGTTGGGGAGAAATCGTTGGATTGAGATAATCCCGTATCTGCCGAAGTGCAGCATCGTCAAATCCGCTACGGCTCTCACAAATGAATTTCCCCTGTTCATCTACAATGACAAACTCTGCATTTTTCCGATATTTTTCACTTTCCAGGAGGAAGAATTGCTTTCCATCCACTTGTGTTTCATCGGTGGCCATCCATGTCCCGTTCCGTCCCTCCACCTGAAACCCTTCTGTATCTATCGTGACAAGCGTACCCGATGAATTTTGTCAGATAAATCCAGCCAACACCACAAGCCCGGTTTTATCAATATAATAAGAAGTGACCACCCCGTTTTGATTGAGTACCAGCACGGCGCTGACTCCGATGGAATGTCCCCTGAGTGCTTTGGGTTGTTTCTTCAATCGCTGCCAGACTGTCTCCGGCGTGTCCGTTCGAATGAGAACAGACAAGTAACCATGCACATAAAATTTGCCCCTAATCGAAACCTTATGTTCCTTTGCATAGGCGTAAGAGCGGAAACGTAAATCTTTTGTTTCCACTCCGGCCTTTACCTGATAGACAGCAAACTGGTTCGTCTTCATTCGATGTCCTCCGGCTCCTCCTTGTAAGGCTCCAGATCAAGGCTCTGAAATGCCGTATCCGACAGCCGCTTCATTTTTTCCAATGTTGATACAACCAAAGGATACACCTCCATGTCACCCTCGATGAAGGGAATGATTTCCGTAATTCGCTCCATCGTTACGCTCCTGCTACTGCTTCCCTTGGGCTTCTCGCCCTTGAACCACAGATGCACACCGTCCCCGGACGGAGAGAACTCCGCGAAGGTCGGCTGCTTGGCGAGTATCGCCGCTGCCACCTCATTGAACTGCCCCGTCTCCGGGTCATAGCAATGGTCGATGTCCACGCCGACGAATCCGTCCTCTTTCACAAACATCCTGCCGATTCCCGTGAAGCCATACATCTCCACGGCATCCGCCACGGTCTGATAATCCGTCCAGGTCTCCGGCTTATTGGACATGGCGTTCTTGCCTGTCTCCGGGTTAATCGGAACCTTCCTTGGCTTTCCGCCGTCCTTGTCCGGCATCAGCCTGAAATTCACCCAGCATTTTCCTGCTTTCAGTTCTTCCGGGATCATCCTCCTGCATCTCCTTTCCCTCTGCGGCTGTGTCTGCAGCCCCGTTCTTTTTATATCTGCCATCCCTGCTGCCCGGAGGACGTTCCCTCTTCGCAGCGGCGGACCTGCGCTCTGCTTTGCGTTTTGCCTTCCGCTCTTCCTTCATGATGTTATACAGAGCCTCATTGAAGGTCGGGTCAGGATAGCCCTCACGGTTCCTGCTGTTAAAATTCATGCCTGCCGCCCTCCTGTCCGCAAAAGGAACGTCTCCCTTGCAATCAGCTGAATGGCGCAGCACTGCTTCTCTTCTACCCACCAGGCGCACGAGATTTCCATGCAATCCTCGTGGTTGAAGCTCTCACCTTTCAGGGAAAGCAGCGGGCAGATGCCGGCACTCCTCCTGCGGCCCATTCCGTTTTCATATAAAAATCTATCGTTTGTGTTTCACAAGGTCGGACAGCCTTTCTTTCGTGTCAGCTTCATCCTCCCGTTCTGCCCACAGGTCGATATTGACCTTCATGTTCGGGCTGTACAAAGGCAGAAGCTCCTGCGACATGACAAGCGGCATGGTGTCAAGCCAGCACCCCTGCGGCATAACAAACGATAATCTCTGTGGTTTCACATTGGCGTAGAAACGCCCGTTTTTAAATTGGAACATATGCTTTTCCTCCTCATAATTTATTCCAAGCTATATATCGCTCTTTACGGGAGAAAATGCAAGCAAAAAAGAAGCCCACCAGGTCACTTTCCTACGCTGTGGGATTTACACATCTGGAAGGCAACCAGGTGGGCCTATCATGATTAATGCCTATGCTTTTACATATTTTTGTTTAGGGCTGTTTGGTTTATTTGGCTATAGTATCATAGCTGTCAGCTTGCCCTCCAGCCTGCCCTGTAGCCTGCCCTCCATCTTGCCCTCCAAACAAGTACTCTGTCAGAAAGTAACCAGGTGGGCTGAAACCGCTCATTTTTAAATTTTACAGCCTTGCCTGATACTTTGGTCGATCAGCAGCAGGAATTCCTAAGGCTTGCATAGCCTGTTCAGCTGTCCACTTTAAATTCGCCATAAGGTTCTTAATATTCTCAAGAGTAGTTTCCTCTCTCTGTTCCTTTCTGGTGCTGGCCAGCATCCTGTCAGTGATTCTCTCCTGATCGTACAATTCCATCAACATATCAACCGCCTCCTTTTCATGGCTTTCCAGATACTCTCTGAGTACATCTCTATCTTTGCAGATTTGGATAGCCTCATGCATTGTCGCTGTTGATCTTCCCTTTTCCCTAACCAAACTATCGACAACCTTGCAAAAGATGATATACTGGCTTACAATATTATTCTCGCGGCCTTCAATAATAACATTCATTCGGACGTCAACAGCAGTCTGTTTTCCGGAATAAAATTCGTCCGCAAGAGTGATAACTTTCTTGTCTATTTTCTTTTGACCAACATAAATCACATACAGCTCTGCTTCCGGCGGCTCCAATTTCTTGCTGCCGTAAATATCCTGCTCATCGTCATCAAAAAAGCCTTGATAAGTCTTCGCCAGATACATAAGACTGCGGAATAAAATATTCTCAGACCATGTTGCTTGTGATTCACAGAGGATAATCAACTTTTTTCCTACCATGAATCCCAAATCGTTATAAATACCGGTCGCAATCACAGTTTCAAGTGTAACATATTTCAAATCTGCAGC
>JAJQCU010000224.1:0-444 GCA_021202575.1 Lachnospiraceae bacterium | reverse complement strand
ATACAATTGAATGAGATAATTGGGGTCAGAAAACAGGTCACGGAATACCGTATCCTTAACCGCTCTCCGCATATTTTTCTTGGTTGTTGGCTTTTTAACTTCCGCTTTCTCGCCCATTCCAACCACCGCCTTTCATTACGGTATCTGACAGGAGTGTAGACCACTCCTATCGTACTTTTAGTTTACCACAGAGCCGCTTTTAAATCAACTCCATAGTTTTCAGATAACTTGAAAATTTTCGTGAACTTTTTTGAAACAAGCTGTGATTTTCACACAGCCACCGCATCCTCCTCATCCTTAAATATGATCCGAATCTCTTCTGCGGATACATCCACTCGCCTCACGTTCGCCACGATGGTTCCTTCATCCTCGCCGTCAATCTCGACTCCGTAAAGTGTACCCCATGTCAAGGACAAATAGGTTTGTGTATGCCCTTATTTATAG
>JAJQCU010000311.1 GCA_021202575.1 Lachnospiraceae bacterium | reverse complement strand
ACAGTAGATGGCAAAAAATGCACCAAAACCTGATACGATTTTGAAAAAATATTGGAATGGGACGGAGAGATTTGAGGATATTTTCAATGCTGTGCTTTATGATGGGGATACGGTGATTCATCCACAGGAGCTGGCACCGGACGATACGGAAAGCTCAACAGTTCTGGAGTATCCCAACTTCACCGAATCTCTGGACGCTTCCCGTGACAAGATCAAGATACATAAGAAACCGGATTCCGGTGTGGGATATGAATTGCTTGGCCTGGAGTTTCAGGAATATATTTCGTATGTTATGCCATTGCGAATCATGGGGTACGATTACAGCGTTTACCATAGGCTGTATAAGGGCAATGCGGAAAAGTACAGTGAAAAGGAACACAGGGGTGAAAATAATCTGACCCGGGATGAGTGGCTGTCCAGGATGAAAAAGACAGACTTATACCTGTGATAACCATTGTTTTATATTTTGGGCAGGAAGCCTGGGATGGTCCGACTACGCTTCATGAGATGCTGGATATTCCGGCAGGCCTGAAAGGACATGTAAATGATTACCGGCCTTTGCTGGTGGAGGTCAGGAACAGTGAACTGAAGCTGCATAATGACGACAACATTGACCTTTTTGGTATGCTCAGAATAGCTCTTGACAGGAATCGGCCGTCTGCTGAGACGCGGAAGTTGCTGATTCGGTATGCGGATGAACATGACCCGTCCAGAGATGTCCTGATGGTGGTGTACAGCATCATCGGCGTTAAAATGGATTATGACAGATTTGAGAGAGAAGGAGGGAATATGAGAACGGTATTTGATGATGTTTATGAGGAAGGCAGAGATGAGGGGAGAGCTCAGGAGATTATTGGCATATACAGAGAGCAGGGGCTTTCCGATGAAGGAATTCTTATAAAGCTTCAGACAAGGCTGGATGTGTCTCTGGACAGGGCGAAGGAATTGCTTGCAGGGAAGCAGCTGGCGTATAAGTCTTAAAATCGGCTGGCAAATTTTATAAAAAATTTACAAAAAGGACGACCTGTCGACCACATCCATCCAAAAAGTGTGATATACTCCCATTGTCGGCAATATCTGTCAAATGGGAGGTGAGGAGAATATAAAACTGACGCGGCAATCATAAAACGATATCATCCGGACCTTCATTTCCGGGGTGTTGCAATATACTGAAGACTCCGTCCCGCGGCCCGCAGGGATGGGAACCACCATACAAAAGCACATAATCATTATTTCCGGTGGGAAGGAGGGGCAGTTTGACTGAAACTGCCACACAGTATATGAAGAAATTTTTGAGTAAAATGGCGGCGGCGTGCCTGGCGGTGACGCTTGCGGCAGCGCCGGCCGGTGTATCGGCGTCGACGGCTAACATAACGAGTACGATTGACGAAAGCCGTGACTGTTCCCTGACAATCAGCAAGTATGACCTGACGGCTTATCAGTAAAAATACGACATAGAGGACCTGGAGAGGGCATCGGACGGCCCCGAGGAACGCAAGAGTGTAACAAATGCGTTAAGCGACTACGCGATGTCGGGCGTTGGATTTGGAATTGTCAGGGTCGGTGAGATGATGGAATATACTGGCGGCGGCACCTCGGCTGTGGTGTGCTACTGTATCCCGGATGCTCTGCAGACATTGATCGGATTAGATGAAGGCTCCTATGAGCCTGTGTATACGGACGGGGATTCCGACTATTTTACCAGCGATCAGATCATGGGGGCTCTGACGGACAGCCTGGCGGACAGCAATGCGGTCAAGACAGCCCTGGAAACCTGGATTTTGGGGCAGAGTGCAGCGGAATACGGCTCAACGGATGACAATGGGCAGATTGCTTTCAATGATCTGGAGCAGGGTCTGTATCTTGTGGTGGAGACCGGTGTTACCGCAAATGTGGGAACGACCACAGATCCGTTTTTCGTCTCTCTGCCTCTGTCAATTTCTGATGGGAGCGGCTGGATCTATGACGTCTATGTCTATCCAAAGAACCAGACCAGCGAGCCGTCCATTGACAAGCTGGTGAGAGATTCTGACAAGCTGCTTTTTAATGAGAGCGATTCATACGCGGATATCGAAAGCGCCAGCGAAGGCGACGTCCTGTATTACAGGATCGTGATCGAGGTACCGGAGATTACATCCGGGACAACCTATATGGAGACTTTTGTGGTCACGGACAGCCAGAGCGGGGGACTGTATTACAACGAGGACGTTGAAATCTGGTGGTACGAAAGCGAGTCATACGCGAGAAGCGATACCACCGGCTCGGAAGCGGCAGCGAAATGGACGCCGTCAGACGATGGTTATGTTTCAGTCGCCTACGGCGGCACCACCAGTTTATATGTGTTTGATGGACTGACGACGGATATTGAGGGAACCAGTGTCAGAACAGGTACGATGACTCTGACGCTTACGGACAGCGGGCTGAGCGAGCTCAATCAGAACTACAGCGGATATTATATGGTAGTTGTCTATACATCCACCCTGTATTCCGGAAGCAGAGTGACCCTCGGAGACGCCGGCGAACCCAATATCGCGGCGCTGACCTGGAAGCGCTCATCCTCAGAGGAGTATACCATTGTGGACGCCGCGGAGGTATATACCTATGGAATTTCCGGCTACTTCACTACCGAGGTGAATGACGCGGATCCGTTCAAAATCTTTATGAATTCAACAGGCCGTGTATATGACGTTGACGCCAGAAAGGCGGCATTCGTCCTGTATAATGCCACAAACGGGGAGAAGGACGGATATTATGTGCCGGTAACAGTCTTAGACGGAGCAACCGGGAATACCGGAGAAAGCGTATATTATGTAACTGACAACGCGGCGGAATACTGTATAGCGATGGTTCATGGCGAGGACGGCCAGTATGAGGATCTGCTGGATCAGGACATCCTTGACGCAATTCTAATCAGGACGAACAGTGATGGCTATCTCAGAATCGACGGACTGGAGGCCGGCACCTACATATTGACGGAGATAGAAACCGCGGAGGGATATTCTCTGCTGAAGGATTCCATTACAATCATTATAAGCTCCACCAGCGTCAGCATTCTGTCGGATACGGAGAACTGGACGGAATGGGTGAATGGAACCGATTTGAGTGCCGCCGCGGTTGTAAGCGAGCTATATGAGGATGATAAGACGCCCGCAAGTGTATCTGTGAATGGGGAAAATGCCGCAATGGGCGCCGGTGTCGTTGACGCCGGGACATATGAGGCCATTTCTGACAATGGATACGTAATGATGAGTATTGAGAATACCAGTACCTTTGACCTTCCCCAGACCGGAGGAAGAGGCACGCTTGTGTTTACTCTGGCGGGAGCGCTGGTGGTGGTTCTGGGCGCGGCTTTTGTGATCGGCAGCAAAGAGAAGGGCGGCGCGTAATTGGGAAAGCTCAGAAGGATTCTGCTGGCGGTGTTTACAGCGGCGGGGATCGGCCTGATGGGTTATCCTTTTATCGCCAACTGGGTGTATGTCCATCGGGCGGACAGCCTGGTCATCAGCTATGACGCTGAAATCGACAGTACGGAGCGGGAGGAGCTTGAGCAGATCAGGGAGCGGGCGGAGCATTACAATGAGGTGATTGCCTCGGGAAGTGTGGAGCTGGTGGATTCATTTACGACTGAGGACTGGTCGTATTCGGAGAATACCTATTCTTAGCTGCTCAATGTAAACGGAACCGGCCTGATGGGCTATATCAGTATTCCCTGCCTGGATCTGACCCTGCCGATCCATCATGGGACGGACAGCGAAGTGCTGGAAAAGGGCGTCGGCCACCTTGCGGGTTCCTCTCTGCCGATTGG
>JAJQCU010000278.1:2664-3812 GCA_021202575.1 Lachnospiraceae bacterium | reverse complement strand
ACGGATAAAAAGAGCAACTTTGCCGCTGTTCACGACCGTTTCCTCTCCTTCACAGGACGACTTATGGTGTGCGAGAGGACTTTCGTCTGTGGATAGTAATGATTTTTCAAATAGTAATGATTTTTGTCAAAAACAGTAGACAGTCAACAGCACTTTGTGATATGTTGATTGGACGCGGGAAAACAGGAAGCGGGTACACGGGAAGGATTACGGATTTTAGAAGGTTTTGAAGGAGAGTACGATACCCATGGAGGAGAAAAAGTTTTCACTGGTTCCTTATTTACTGAAATATAAGTGGAGTTACCTGATGGGTATTCTCCTGCTTTTGCTGGTGGATCTGGCAAGTCTGTACGTGCCCCAGTACATAGGCGAGATTATCGATGGCCTTTCCGCCCGGACTCTGGATATGCAGGGAGTAAGGATTTTGATTCTGAAGCTGTTTGCCGCCGGTATGCTCATGGCGGTGGGACGGTTTGGCTGGAGATACGGAATTCAGGGTGCTTCCAGAAACGTGGAGTATGATCTGAGGAACGATATGTTCCGGCATCTGGAGACGCTGTCAGCCAAATATTTTAATTCCCATAAGACCGGAGACCTGATGGCTCATTTCACCAATGACCTGCAGGCGGTACGTCAGGCGGTGGGCATGAGCGTTGTGACGGCCTTTGACGCGGTGGGCATGACTCTCATGGTACTGGTCAGGATGGTGCTGTATGTCAATCTGGGACTGACGGTGGTGGCCGCGGTGCCCCTGACAGCGGTGGCCGTGGGCTGTTATTTTTTTGGAAAGGCCATGAAAAAGTGCCAGATCGAGAGACAGAACGCTTTTTCCTATCTGTCGGACAAGGTGCAGGAAAGCCTGTCCGGCATACGGGTGGTCAAGGCCTTCGTGCAGGAGGAAAAGGACTTCGATTCCTTTGAGGAGGCCAACGAGCGGAACATGGAAAAGAACCTGGCGGTGGTGAAGCTGCGCGCCATTTTCGGCCCGGCCCTGGACGCCGTCACCGGTATCAGCATCCTGCTGACGCTTCTGCTGGGCGGGCGGATGGTGCTTTCCGGCGCTATTTCCATCGGCCAGTTTGTGACCTTCAATTCGTATATCAACATGCTGGTCTGGCCCATGATCGCCTGCGGCGACTGTATCAATT
>JAJQCU010000278.1:1963-2654 GCA_021202575.1 Lachnospiraceae bacterium | reverse complement strand
CGGCGGCAGCGGCGTTAAAGAGAATCGGGGCGATTTTCGCGGAGAAACCGGACAGTGTGGACATGATTCCAAAAGAGTTGGAGGGAGAAGACCTGCATATTCAGGGAGAGATCAAGCTGCAGAATCTGACCTTTACCTATCCGGACGGAACCGAGCCGGTGTTAAAGGACGTCAGCCTGAAGGTGGAGGCCGGGGAAATGCTGGGGATTCTGGGACGAACCGGCAGCGGCAAATCCAGTCTGGCCGACCTGCTGCTGCGGGTCTATGACTGTGAAAAGGGCGATATCCTGCTGGACGGCAGACCCATCACGGATTACCCGCTGGCGGTGCTGCACCGGGATGTGGCCTATGTGCCCCAAGACAATTTCCTCTTCTCCGATACGCTGGAGGAAAATATCGCCTTCGGCCTGGAGGAGCGGATCACGGATCATCCGGAGATCAGAAGGCGAATCCGCCAGGCGGCGGCGAACGCCTGCATTGACGACAACATTATGGAATTTCCCGATCAGTATGAGACGCTGGTGGGGGAGAGGGGCGTGACTCTTTCCGGGGGACAGAAGCAGAGAAGCTCCATCGCCCGGGCGCTTCTGATGGACGCGGCGATCCTGATTATGGATGATTCTCTTTCCGCGGTGGATACAGATACGGAGGAACAGATTCTGGAGAATCTGCTGAAGCTGAGGGAAGGAAA
>JAJQCU010000278.1:0-1953 GCA_021202575.1 Lachnospiraceae bacterium | reverse complement strand
CGGACCCTGTGGTGGTGCTGACGGATGGAGAACTGACGGAGTACGGCACGCACGAGGAGCTGATTGCACGGAACGGGTTTTACGCGCATATTTATGAGAAGCAGCAGCTGGAAGAGCAGCTGTCTCAGATGTAGGAGGGCATACATATGAGCAGTCTGAATGATGATAAGGTGGAAAATGTCTATAAGGGCAACGTCTGGCTGAAGCTGTTTGAGTACATGAAGCCCCATCTGGGAAGCATGGTGTTTTGCCTGGTGCTGGTGCTGGCGCTGACAGCCTTTGACCTGTATAGGCCCATTCTGATCGGGGACGCCATTGATCTGTTTGAGCAGGACGGGCAGTATGATAATTTGGTGCGCACCGCCGCGATTTACGGCATTGTGCTGGCGCTGGGGGTGGCGGCCAACGTATCTCAGACCTGGATTCTGCAGAAGACCGGGCAGAAGATTATCCTGAAAATGAGACAGGATCTGTATGATCACATACAATCCTTAAGCCTGCGGTATTTTGACCTGACGCCGGTGGGAAAGATCGTCACCCGGGTGACCAACGATGTGGAAGCCATGAATGAAATGTTCTCCGGAATTTTAGTCAATCTGTTCCGGAACATCATCAAGATTCTGGGTTACGCGCTGGTCATGCTGGTGCTGGATCTGAGGCTGGCGCTTCTGTCCTTTGTGCTGCTTCCGCTGGTGGTGGTGCTGACGGTGCTGTTTCGGAGGCTCGCGAGGGAGGCTTACCGGCTGACCAGAACCCGGCTGACGGACATCAACACCTTTTTGTCCGAGCACATTTCCGGGATGAAGGTCATTCAGATTTTTGGCAGGGAAAAGCGCAAATTTGAGGAATTTGATGAAAAGAACCGTAAGCTTTATTAGGGTTATTATAAAGAGATGATGGTATTTGCCATTTTCCGCCCGGTTACCTATTTCCTGCGGATTTTGTCGCTGATGATTGTGCTGTATATCGGCAGCACGGAAGTGCTGGGGGCGGTGATTACGGTGGGCACCCTTTATATTTTCGCCCAGTATATCCAGTCCTTTTTCGAGCCCATCGAGACGCTGGCGGAGCAGTTTTCCACCTTACAGTCTTCCCTGGCCTCCGCGGAGAAGATTTTTGCCGTGATGGAGGAGGAGCCCCTGGTAAAGGAGGACCCTGATCCGGTTATCCTTCCGGAGATTAAGGGCAGGATTGAATTTGACCATGTATGGTTCGCTTATGACAACGAAAACTATGTGCTGCGGGATGTGTCCTTTGTCATAGAGCCGGGCGAAAAGGTGGCCTTTGTGGGAGCCACCGGCGCGGGCAAGACTTCAATCTTAAATCTGATCGGCAGATATTATGATATCCAGAAGGGCAGCATTACCATCGACGGGGTGGACATCCGCCGCCTGTCCAAAAAGCAGCTGCGGGAGGCTATCGGCCAGATGCAGCAGGATGTGTTTGTGTTTGAGGGCGATATCGAGTATTATAAACCACAGCATGATGAAAATATTAACCATGAGCAGGTGAAGGCGGCGGCGGAGTATGTCAACGCTTCACGCTTTATTGAGAAGCTGCCGGGAGGCTATCATGAACCGGTGATGGAGCGGGGCGCCACCTTCTCGGCGGGGGAGAGACAGCTTTTAAGCTTCGCCAGGACTCTCGCCCACAATCCCAGCATTCTGGTGATGGACGAGGCTACCGCCAACATCGATACGGAGACGGAGCTTCTGATTCAGGAGGCGTTAGAGAAGCTGATGAGGGGAAGGACCACCATCATGGTGGCTCACCGTCTTTCCACCATCCAGCACGCGGACTGCATTATGGTGATGCATAAGGGTAAAATCCGTGAGCGGGGCACGCATCAGGAGCTGCTGGCGCAGAATGGAATTTATAAAAAGCTGTATGAGCTGCAGATTCATCATGAGACGGGGGAGCAGAAACCGGCTTAAGAAGACATGAAGAAATATC
>JAJQCU010000184.1:689-3827 GCA_021202575.1 Lachnospiraceae bacterium | reverse complement strand
TTCTGCAGCTCCGCCACATCGCCCCGACTTAGGCTCTGGGCCTGTTCCGTTGTCACCGTCAGGGTCATGGTGTAATCCTCCCCTTCCGGATAAATTTCCACCGCCACCTCGTCAGTGGAAGCGGTCTTGCCTTTCTTTACATTGACTGTCTTGACCGTGCCGGATACCGGCGCCTTCACCTCCGGGTCGATGGTCTCCTCCGTATCCTCCGAAAGCTTTTCCTTCAGCCAGGCCAGTTCCGCCTTCGCCTCAGCCAGGTCCGTCTGTCTCTCGCTGATGGCGGCTTCCAGATCCTGAAACTCAGCCTGAGCCTCGTAGCTGGCGATCAGTTTGTTGATTTCCTCCTCATTGTCAGCGATATCGGCATTCAGCTCATCCACATAGGCCTGATTGATGGAGATCACATTCTGCAGGCGGGTGATTTCGTCCGTGTCATTATTGTTCTGTGCCTGTCGAAGCAGTTCCTGCAGCTCCGTAATTACATCCTCATACGGCTGCTTTTTTTCTTCAATCGCTTCATTTTCACTTCTGTAAACATTGACCTGTTCCTGCAGATCCCCAAAGGAAAGGCTTCCCCCGGTCTGCAAAAGCTCCGAAACCTCTATGGTCAGATCCGGCGACAGCAGAAAGGTTTCGTAGTCCTCCCTGGCTTTTCTCAGGGCCTCCTCGGCGCTGCGCACTACTTCCTCGGCGGCGGCAATCTGCGCGCTGGCGGTTTCTCCGTAGCTGGAGGCCGTGTACTCCTCCTCTTCCAGCTCCAGAGTGAAGAGCAGGTCACCCTCCTGCACCTCGTCTCCCTCCTTGACATCTACGCTGATCACCTTCAGGCTCTCCTCCGGATAGACCTGCCAGATATCGCCGGCTGTAACGGTACCGCTTCCGCGCACCTTTGTAGTGATGGTGCCACTGCTGACATACTCCGCGGAGACCTCCGGCAGCGAGTAATTCATAATGGTGTTGGAGAAAAAGGTGAGGATCAGCATGACGATCAGAAATACGATCGTCGCGTTTTTGATCCAGTCTCTTCTTCTGGTGCTTCCCTGTTCGTTCATTCCCATTTGCCTCCATAAAAAGTATACTACCCTTTACCCCTTGATTCCGCCCTGATATGTAATGCCCTCCACAAGGTAATCCTCCCCGTAAAGGAATACAAATAAGCAGGGAATCATGTAGATCGTGGCCACCGCGAAGGCCAGGCCCAGCTCTCCGCTGTTGATCTTGCTCAAGTAGACGCTCAGCGGCTGCAGGGTCTCGTCCGACAGCAGGATGATGGGCTGTTCCACCATATTCCAGTAGTCGATGAACACCAGAATCGCCACGGAACAGACAGCGCTCTTGCACAGCGGCAGGGCAATCTGGCGGAAAATCTGAAACTCCCCGGCCCCGTCAATCTTGGCCGCCTCAATAATTCCCACTGGGATCCGCTTCATGTATTTGGTCAGCAGATACACGGAAAACGGAGAAAAAATACCCGGCAGCCAGATGGCCCAGCGGGTGTCCAGGATATTCAGCCAGTCGCTGACCAGATAGTTGGGCACCAGTGTGACCTGATAGGGCATCAGCATCAATATAATATAGGAAAAGAAAATAATCTGCCTCAGCCGTCCGTCGTAACGGTAAAAGCCGTAGGCCGCCAGAGCCGCCACCACAATCTGAAATACCACAATAGGGACCACCAGAATCACGGAATTCCAGAATTTCAGCAGATAGTCCGGGCTTTTTAAAAGCACGGTAGCGTACTGCTCAAAGGACACCATGTCCGGAATAAATTTCAGATTGACCTGCTCGGAGATAAATACCTTGCAGACGGACTCCGTGGTGGAGAAAATCACGCCGTAATTGGCGGAAATCTCCGTACTGGACATAAAGGAATTGGTGATGGTCAGCACAATGGGCGTCAGAAACAGGATGGCAAAGCAGGCCGCGAAAATAAAGGCGATGGACAGCCAGATCATATGTAAACCCTTCTGGAAGGTATGCCTTCCTGAATTCATGTGCTGACGCGTGGGGTGCGCTTCGCGCAATAAGGTACGTTTTCGGGAACTATTATTTTTCATCAGCCCTCCACGTCCTTTCCGAAATAATTTTCAATAAAGAACAGAACTCCGATCACCACAATCATAAACAGGCTCATAAGGATGGCCGCCGCGGACAGATTCTGATAATTCAGCTTCCGGAACATGTTGTTCATGTAGTGCTGCAGCATGTAAATCCAGTCTGTGGGGTTATCCCCGGTCAGCAGATACACCTCCCGGAACACCTTGAAGGAGTTAATCAGCGACATGATCGTGACAAACAGCAGGGTAGATGTCATATATCTGAGCTTAATATGCCAGAAAATCTGAAACTGGCTGGCCTTCTCCAGCACCGCCACCTCAATCAGATCCCTGGGAATATTGGAAAGGGCCGCCATGAACAGTATCATGTTGTAGCCCAGATTTTTCCACAGGAATAAAATCACAATCACGAAAATACCCTGGGAGGATTTCAGCCAGTCCACCTTATTCTCCACACCCAGGAAAGTGAGCCACTGATTCACGGCGCCGTTATAATCAAAGAGCACCTGCCAGACTAACACCACGCTGGCCACCGGCACCATCATGGGGCTCAAAAAGAAGGTGCGGAACTGGCTGCGCAGGGGAATTTTCCACTGCAGCATCAGGGCAAGCAGCAGGGAAAGCCCTACCGCCAGAGGCACCGCGATGACGGAAAAGTGCAGCGTGTTCCTGACCGCGCGGAGAAACGCGGCGTTTTTTAATATTTTGATGAAATTATCCAGGCCCACAAAATTCATGCTGACCGGATTGTCCACCACGGAGTAAGCAATGACTACCAGAAATGGCAGGAAGAAAAAAGCGAGCACGCCAAGAAAGCTGGGAGCGATGAAGGCGGCGGAGAGGCGCTTCACCTTCCGCTTCTGTCTGCCCAGCTTCTGTTTAGAGGATGTAGTTGTATTCTTTTTATGTATCACTCTCATGAAGTATCCTCTGAATACATGCTTATCTTCTGTTTACAGGTTTCTCCGGTAGCCACTCCGTTCCACAGGATTCAGAAAATAATCATAATTAACTCAGAATAAGTAGCTCAGATAAAGGGTAACAACTTTCTTTAAGATAGACGCCACAGACGCCGAGCGAG
>JAJQCU010000184.1:0-679 GCA_021202575.1 Lachnospiraceae bacterium | reverse complement strand
ATCCACAGGATTCTGAACAGAAGCTTATTTTCCTCAGCTGTTCTCGCTCAGATACAGGCTCACCCGGTTCTGTATGATCGCCGCCACATCATCCACGCTCTTCTGCCCGGAGAAGAAGCTCTCCGCCTCCTCCTCAATGATGGCCAGAATCTCCGAATTGTCCGCGGCGTTCACAGCCACAGCGCCGTTTAACAGCTCGTAAAACTCCTCTATGTCCTGCTCGGTGCAGGGCTCATACCAGTACTCCCAGCCGTCCTGATAGCCGATGCCGGAGCCGGTGCCCCCGATAATAGCCTCCCCGTCCTCGTCCAGAACAGGGTCGCCATTCTCATCCAGCAGATACTCCACCGTTGTCTCCTCCTCAAAATACTGATCCAGCTCCTCCTGCAGAACGGAAAAGCCAAAGCCGCCCCAGGTAGTATCCTCGGTCAGAGTCGACACGATAAAGTCCGCCGCCGCTTCCTTATATGCGGACCGACTGCTGATGGCATAGGCGGAACCGGAGCAGGAAATCAGAGTGCCGTTGCCCCCAAGTCCCGGGTAGCCCACGGCGATATAATCCTTCCCCTCAAAAATCGCCCGGTAAAGCTGGAACTCCTCCAGATCGTATATATAGGCTTCCGACGCGGCCAGCTGGCCGTTCTGAATCATGGTCGGTTCGCTGGGTCCCTCCCTATCA
>JAJQCU010000234.1 GCA_021202575.1 Lachnospiraceae bacterium | reverse complement strand
GTGCGGGGCAACCAGCGGGTGACCAGCGACAACCCCGAGGCCACCTATGATACGCTGAATAAATACGGCCAGGAGCTGGTGGAGAAGGCCAGGGACGGCAAGATGGACCCGGTCATCGGCAGAGACGCGGAGATCAGGAACGTGATCCGCATTCTTTCCCGGAAGACCAAGAATAATCCGGTGCTGATCGGAGAGCCCGGCGTGGGCAAGACCGCTGTGGTGGAGGGCCTGGCCCAGAGGATTGTCCGCGGCGATGTGCCGGAGGGACTGAAGGATAAAAAGATTTTTTCCCTGGATATGGGAGCGCTGGTGGCCGGCGCCAAGTATCGGGGAGAGTTTGAGGAGCGGCTGAAGGCGGTGCTGGAGGAGGTCAAAAAGAGCGAGGGACAGATTCTGCTCTTTATTGACGAGCTGCATACGATCGTGGGAGCGGGCAAGACCGAGGGCAGCATGGACGCCGGCAATATGTTAAAGCCCATGCTGGCCAGGGGAGAGCTTCACTGCATCGGCGCCACGACTCTGGATGAATACCGCAAATATATTGAGAAGGACGCGGCTTTGGAGCGCCGGTTCCAGCCGGTGATGGTGGAGGAGCCCACGGTGGAGGATACCATTTCCATTCTCCGCGGCTTGAAGGAGCGCTATGAGGTCTACCACGGCGTAAAGATCATGGACAATGCCCTGGTGGCGGCGGCCACTTTGTCCCACAGATATATTTCGGACCGGTTTTTGCCGGATAAGGCTATCGACCTGGTGGACGAGGCCTGCGCCCTGATCAAGACGGAGCTGGACAGTATGCCCACGGAGCTGGATGAACAGCAGCGCCGTATTACCCAGATGGAGATCGAGGAGGCTGCCCTGAAAAAGGAGGAGGACCATTTAAGTAAGGAGCGGCTGGATACCCTACAGGCGGAGCTTGCGGGACTGCGGGAGGAATTTCAGAATAAAAAGGCTCAGTGGGACAATGAGAAAAAGAGCGTGGAGGGCCTCTCCGGCTTAAGAGAGGAGATTGAGGAGGTCAACCGGCAGATTCAGCTGGCCAGCCAGTCCGGCGATCTGGAGAAGGCGGCAGAGCTGACCTACGGAAAGCTTCCCGCGCTGAAGAAGGACCTGGAGCAGCGGGAGGAGCTGATCCGGCAGAATGGCGAGACCCGGCTGGTCCATGAGAGAGTGACGGAGGAGGAGATCGCCCGTATTGTCAGCCGCTGGACCGGTATTCCGGTGTCAAAGCTGACGGAAGGGGAGAGGACAAAAATCCTGCATCTGGACGAGGTTCTTCACAGAAGGGTGATCGGCCAGGAGGAGGGTGTGACGAAGGTGACGGAGGCCATTCTGCGCTCCAAGGCGGGCATCAAGGACCCCTCAAAGCCCATCGGTTCCTTCCTGTTTCTGGGGCCCACCGGCGTGGGCAAGACGGAGCTCGCGAAATCTCTGGCGGAGGCTTTGTTTGACGATGAAGCCAATATGGTGCGTATCGACATGAGTGAGTATATGGAGAAATATTCCGTATCCAGGCTCATCGGGGCGCCTCCGGGATATGGGGGCTACGAGGAGGGCGGTCAGCTGACGGAGGCGGTGCGCCGCAAGCCATACGCGGTGGTGCTGTTTGACGAGATTGAGAAGGCCCATCCGGATGTGTTTAACGTGCTGCTGCAGGTGCTGGATGACGGCCGGATCACGGACTCCCAGGGCCGTACCGTGGATTTCAAGAATACGATCCTGATTATGACCTCCAACATCGGCGCCCAGTATCTGACGGAGGGCATTGACAGCGAGGGCAATATCACGCCCGAGGCGGAAGAGCTGGTCATGCAGGAGCTGAGGAATCATTTCCGCCCGGAGTTCTTGAACCGCCTGGATGAGACAATTTTATTTAAACCATTGACGAAAACGGACATTGGCAGTATCATAGACCTGCTTGTGGCGGACATCAACAGGCGGCTGGCGGATCAGGAGCTTTCGGTGGCTTTGTCGCCTGAGGCTGTGGACTACATCGTGGAAAGCGCATACGACCCGGTGTACGGCGCCCGCCCGCTGAAGCGCTTTATGCAAAAAACTGTGGAAACCCTCTCCGCAAGGCTGATTTTGCAGGATAAGGTGCAGACTGGCGACACGATTTACGTGGATGTGGACAGGGAAAGAGGAGGATTATGCTGCCGCGCGATCCAATGATTTTAATGAGCTTCATCAACTTGAAATTAAGGGATTATTATCCCACGCTGGAGGACCTGTGCGAGGACCTGGGGGTGTCGGTGGAGGATGTGATGGGGCCGCTGACGAGGGCCGGGTTTACGTATGATGAGGAGAGGAGGAGGTTCTTTTAAGGACTTTAGTGTCGGGTCGGTCAGTAACATTTATCTGGCTGCTCATTGAGCGAAAGTGAGGAAGGAGCATGCTTGCATGCTTCTGACGACCGGCGAAATGGATCGCGGCGTTTTTTGCCGCGATATCGCTGTGCGGCATGTTACTTTCACGTTGAAGGCTTGCACAATGCACAGAGGCACTGCGCTCAGATAAATGTTACTGACCGACCCTCTCATGGTAAAGGACTCAAGTAATATGGTTCCTGATATGGCTGAAGCTCATATTTTGTGGGTGATAGGTAACAATGGTTATCATAGAACTCTGGTAAATGGGCATTCACGGTTAGCATAATTCCGCTCTAATTTGATATACTGTAACAACGACCCGATTAAGGTGTAAAATTGAATAAGACACGCAAAAGAGTATCGGCAACGGCCATTTTATACTGGCTGGTGATGTCAATACTCTTTTTTGATATTGTGATTCAGTGGAATAAGCGGTGGGAGAGCGGCACGGAGGCGGACGCGGAAGGGGAGTCAGGACAGGGGCAGCAGGAACAGGGAGAAGATCGGGAGAAAGATGGCTCTGGGAACGTCAATGATGCGGGGGATTCCAATAATGGGGCGGTCACAGGTGGCTATGAGCTCAATGAGGAGGATGCGGATCCCTACGCGGACGTCATGTACCTGGCCCTGACCTTTGACGATGGGCCTCATCCGGTGTATACTCCTCTGCTGTTGGATGGCCTGCGGGAGCGCGGTGTAAAGGCCACATTTTTTGTCACGGGGGAAAACGCATCAGAATATCCGGAGCTGATAGAGCGCATTCAGGAGGAGGGGCACCTGATTGGCAATCACACCTACAGTCATGTGGAGCTGTCCGCCGTGGGGC
This sequence comes from Lachnospiraceae bacterium, assembly GCA_021202575.1. Classification (GTDB taxonomy): domain Bacteria; phylum Bacillota; class Clostridia; order Lachnospirales; family Lachnospiraceae; genus RGIG6307. The sequence goes on along the minus strand of JAJQCU010000234.1, from coordinate 643 downwards.
AGGAGGTCTTTCTGGAGGAGCTGGCAAAAACAAATCAGGTTCTGAGGGAGCTGACAGGGGAGGAGGTTATTTACGTCCGCCCGCCGTACGGCGAGTGGAACAAGGAGATTGAGGAGCTTTGCGGCATGTTTCCAGTGCTCTGGGACGTGGACTCTCTGGACTGGTACAGTAAAAATACCGACGCTGTGGTCAGGCGGGTGCTGGCGGATGTGGAGGACGGGGACATTATTCTGATGCATGACGGCTATCAGAGTACGGTGGAAGCGGCGCTTTCTCTGATCGATGAGCTCTCGGCGCAGGGGTACGAGTTCGTGACGGTGGATGAGCTGTTGTTTGACTGACTATTCATAGCCGACCTGAAAAGCATCAACTGGCTCGTCAAGCGTGCTTGTAAGAGACAGATGATGCTTTTCAGGTTGACTGAGAATCAGTCACTTCCCTTCACATAAGCAATCTTAGCCCCGCAAGGGGCGGGAAAGCACGCGAAGCGGGCGAGATTGCGCATGTAGAAGGAAGCGGCTGTGAATAGTCATCTCCCTACAGCAGCTGCTCCATTAAATACTGGTAAATTTCCTGATTGTGCTGCTCCCAGTTTTCACATACGCTCTGAGCCATTTTCGGGTCCGGGACGGAGAGCGTCAGG
>JAJQCU010000194.1:1381-3838 GCA_021202575.1 Lachnospiraceae bacterium | reverse complement strand
CTTTGGCCAGTTCCTTGGTGGAGGGGTCCTATTTCATGCGCCATTTCCTGTTGTCGCCCAGCGTGGAGGGCGTATTGATGCGGGCCTCGTAGCCCAGATCAAGGTAGTCCTGCATGGGGATGACAGCGGTGTCAGCCACGCTCATCATGGCCAGACGGATCAGGCGGCTGTTCACCTCGTCCTCGGAGTCAACCTCCGCATATTCCTTCAGGTGCTTTTTCGTCTTTTTATCCAGCGTATGATACCATCCCCGGGTGGTCTGGTTGTCGTGGGTGCCGGTGTAAACTACGCAGTTTTTGTCATAATTGTGGGGCAGGTACTGGTTGGCGGCGTCTCCTCCGAAGGCAAACTGCAGAGGCTTCATGCCCGGATAGCCGGTGGCCTTCACCATGGCAAGCACGCTGTTCGTCAGCACGCCCAGGTCCTCCGCCACCACCTCCTGTCTGCCCAGCGCCTTCTCCATCTGTTCAAAGAGCTCAATGCCCGGCCCCGGCAGCCACTTCCCGTTCACTGCCGTCTCCGCGCCATAGGGAATGGAATAATACTCGTCAAAGCCCCGGAAATGGTCGATTCTGACAATATCGTAAAGAGCGAAGCAGTGCTTCATGCGGCTGATCCACCAGGCGTAGCCCGTCTTTTTGTGGTAATCCCAGGCATACAGCGGATTGCCCCAGAGCTGGCCGGTGGCGCTGAAGGCGTCCGGCGGGCAGCCGGCCACGGCGATGGGAACCCGGTCCTCGTCCAGCCAGAAAAGCTCCGGATTTGCCCAGGTATCCATGCTGTCAAAGGCCACATAAATGGGGACGTCGCCCACAATTTTTATCCCCTTTTGATTGGCATAGGCCTTCAGCCTGGTCCACTGTTTGTCAAACTGATACTGAAGATATTCGTAAAATAAAATATCCTCCGTGTATTCCTCCCGGCATTTCTCCAGAGCCTCCGGCCTGCGCAGGCGGATGTCCTCCTCCCACTCGATCCAGCATTTTCCCCCGTTGGCGTCCTTGATGGCCATATACAGGGCATAGTCCGCCACCCAGTCATAGTTTCTTTTGATAAACTCAAAAAAATCCTCATCCTGCGACAGCGTTTTCCGGGCGCGGCCAAAGGCCTTCCTGAGAGCGATAAACCGGGATATGTACATCTTCTCATAATCCACATATTCCACGCTGCCGCCCCAGTCCAGAGCCTCGCACTCCTTTCTGGTCAGCGCCTTTTCCCTTATCAGGGCTTCCAAGTCAATAAAATAAGGATTCCCCGCAAAGGTGGAAAAGGACTGATAGGGGCTGTCGCCGTAGCCCGTGGGCCCCAGGGGCAAAATTTGCCAGACACTCTGTCCGGCGGCCGCCAGAAAGTCCACAAACCGATAGGCTTCCTTCGAAAACGTACCGATGCCATAAGGCCCCGGCAGGCTGGAAATGGGCATTAAAATTCCGCTTCTGCGCATAATGGTATCTCCCCTCCGCTTTTTCTATTTTTTCACATTTCTGTCAGCTTCCATATATTTATACTCAAAATTCCGCCGCTCCACGCTGCAGGACTCCGATAAAATCATGCCGGAGAAAAAGGACTGCACCGCCGCCAGCACCAGAAAACAGCTGACAATCAGCGTGGGAAAGCGGGGCACCAGCCCTGTGCGGAAATATTCCGCGAGAATGGGAATGAACATAACAAGGCCAACCGCCGCCAGAAGCACCCCGAGGACCCCGAAAAACAGAAACGGCCTGTAATTCTTGAACAGCTGAAATAATTTAAATAAGACCCGGAACCCGTCGGAAAAGGTATTCAGCTTGGACTCCGACCCTTCCGGCCTGTCCCGGTAATCCACCACCACATTTTCCACCTGCAGATTATAATTGACCGCGTGGATGGTCATCTCCGTCTCAATCTCAAAGCCCTGGGAGATCACCGGGAAGGTCTTCACAAAGCCGTAGCTGAAGGCGCGGTAGCCCGTCATGATGTCCTGAATATCCGAATGGAACAGAAAATTGATGGCGTTTTTCATCAGGCTGTTGCCGAAATTGTGGAAGGGCCGCTTATTTTCCTCATAATAGGTGGAGGAAAGGCGGTCGCCCACCACCATGTCCGCATGCTTCTCCAGCACCAGAGCTGCCATTTCCCCGGCAGCCTCCAGCGGATAGGTGTCGTCCCCGTCGATCATCAGATAACACTCCGCCTCCACCTCCCGGAACATCCTGCGGATTACGTTGCCCTTTCCCTGCTTATACTCCCGGCGTACCACCGCGCCAGCCTTTTTCGCCAGCTCCTCCGTCCGGTCGGTGGAATTATTATTATAGACATAGATCACCGCCTCCGGCAGCGCCGCGCGGGCGTCATGAATGACCTTTTCAATTGTTTTCTCCTCATTATAGCAGGGAATCAGCACAGCAATCCTGTCCATAGCTCTTTCCAGTTCATCCTGATCCTGAAGATCTGTTAAAAAATAAATTTTTGACCGTT
>JAJQCU010000194.1:0-1371 GCA_021202575.1 Lachnospiraceae bacterium | reverse complement strand
CGAAGCGTGCACAGCCATAATATCGCGGAAATAACCAGACCCGCCAGCCCGTCCACAAAATAGCTGCCGGAATAGGGAATATAGTCGATCAGGGAGCTGACTCCCAGCACAAAGAGAATATTGAAAATATTGGTGCCAACAATATTGCCCACCATCAGGTCGGTTTTCCGCTTTCCCGCCGCGTTCACACAGGTGACGAGGGTCGGAAAGGACGTGCCGAAGGCCACTACCGTCAGGGCAACCGTGCGTTCCCCGATCACAAAGGCCCTGGCCAGGGCGCATACCGCCTGAATCGTCAGATCCGTGCCCACCAGCAGCAAAAAAAGTCCCGCGAAAAATAAAAGGGCGATTCTTCCCTCCCCCATGTCTCTGTCAATGGCCTGCGCCGTCTGAAGCTCCTTCTTGCCGCTGCCCGCGGTTTTAATTAAATAGATAAAATAAGCCGCCATCAGCAGGCATAAAATCACGCCGTCCCTGCGCTCCAGATAGCCCTTTGAATAACCAAGCCACGCCAGAAAACCTGTAATCAGTATCAGAAACGGCATCTCCAGGCGCACCGTCAGATCAGGCACCCTCATCCGGGTGATCACCCCGCACAGCCCCAGAATCAGGCAGATATTCAGAATATTGGTGCCCAGAACATTGCCAACGGCGATATCCGCCTCCCCGGCAATGGCTGCGCCGATGCTGACAAAGGCCTCCGGTGCGCTGCTGCCAAAAGCCATCACTGTCAGGCCGATGATCAGCTCAGGGACCCCCAGCCTGTCCGCGATACGGCTCGTGCCGTCCACGAACCAGTCCGCCCCCACTAACAGCATGGCGAAACCTGAGAGCAGTAAAATTGACCATACGACATATTCCATACTCATCTCCGGAAATCACTTTTCAGTGCGGGTAACAGGACTTGAACCTGCACGGTCTCCCGCCAGAACCTAAATCTGGTGCGTCTGCCATTTCCGCCATACCCGCAGGACGGCCCGACACGCGCTGTCTGGTGCAGCGAGTGTCTGCCGGTACTATAGCTGGGCCGGCGGGATTCGAACCCACGAATGCAGGAGTCAAAGTCCTGTGCCTTACCGCTTGGCGACGGCCCAAAAATGGACTGCCCCAAAATTGCTCTTTGGAGCAGTCCCAGTTATCATATCACAAGTGGACAATTTTTCATAGAACTTTTTTTATTTTTCTTTTGTTTTCGCGTAGAGAATATCAAGTTTGCATCAGCCTTTCAAAAATACTACCGTGTCATTATCATGAATGAGCTCCAGCATCTCCTGCTCCTGCAAACTCAGGCGTCCCACCAGATTTCTTGTGCCGACATTTTTCACCGGCCGTAACGCGATCTGCAGCTCCCCTGCATAATGCTTATAATTT
>JAJQCU010000203.1 GCA_021202575.1 Lachnospiraceae bacterium | reverse complement strand
TCGTCAGTTTTAAAAGAGCCATGTCAGCAAGGAAGAGAGCATAAAAAGAATACGTGAGAGATACAAAGGCGTTGATCCCGACCTGCTGGAAACGCTCCCTCCGGATGAAGATTTCCTGGACGAGGTTCCGAGCATCAAAAGGGATATCCTGCGTGTCGCTATTTATGTGCGTGTTTCGACGGATGATGAGAACCAGACGTCCTCTTTCGAGCTGCAGATCAATGCCTATAAGGACATGGTCGAGGAGCATGACGGCTGGGAGCTTGTCGGGATATACGCAGATGAAGGTATCTCCGGGACTTCCCTGCAGCATAGGGTTGAGTTTAACAGATTGATTGCAGACTGTGAGGCGGGGAAAATTGACCTGATCATCACGAAGAGCATTTCCCGTTTTGCCAGGAACACGGTGGACAGCCTTTTGATGCAGCGGAAGCTGGCGAACATGAAGCCACCTGTGGCTGTGTATTTCGAGACTGAGAACCTGAATTCGATGGATTCCGGCAACGACATCATCATGACGGTGCTGTCTGCAACGGCACAGGAAGAATCCCATGTGAAGAGCGAGATCATGGTTTCTTCGCTGAAGCACAGGTTCGAGAAGGGCATCTTCCTTACCCCGGAGCTGCTCGGCTACGATAAGGATGAGGACGGGAACCTTGTGATTAACGAGGACGAGGCAGACACGGTCCGGCTGATTTATTATCTCTTCCTTGGCGGTTTTTCTACGAGTGATATCGTAGAGATTCTGACTGACCTTGGGCGCGAGACGAAGCTTGGTAATACGGTATGGAATCCGGCCAGTGTCCTTGGAATCCTTCAGAATGAACGCCACTGCGGTGATGTGATCAGCTGGAAAACCTATACCTATGATTACCTGGAGCATAAGTCAAAAAAGAACCGAGGCAAGCGGCCGAGAAAGAAGCAGGCCGACCACCATGAAGCAATTGTGAGCCATGAGGAATGGAATGCCGCTCAGAGGATGATCGAAGCACATAAATATGGAACGCGCGGGTGCCCGCTGCCTGTCCTTGAGGTGGTGGATGCCGGGGCGTTACGTGGCTTTGTGCCGGTCAATCGTACCTGGACCGGGTTTTCGGACGAGGACTATGCCAATGCCTCAAGGAGCGTTTACACCGAGGCGGATGAGCCGGAGGAGATTGTTCCGCAGGCAAACACCTCCCACTTTGATTTGAGCGGGTATGAGGTGGTCCGTGCGCAGTTTTTCTCCACGAAGTATGACCCGGCCATGACCATTTCCGATGACAAGATCCGGTTTAACACGGCGGGCCTGAAAAAATTCGAGGATGTGGAATATGTGGAGCTGCTCCTGAACACGGTGGAAAGCTGTATCGCAATCCGGCCGTGTGATAAGGGCAATCCGAATGCGATCCACTGGGGAGCGTTAAAGGAGGACGGCCGGTGGGCTGTGCTCTCTAAGAGCTGCCGTGGTTTTGCGCAGCCGCTTTACAGCCTGATGGGGTGGAACCCTGTCTGCGGTTACCGTATGCGCGGCCAGTATTTGGAACGGGACGGCGAAAAGCTCATGCTGTTTGACCTGAACGAGCCGGAGGTAACTGTGCGCGAGGAAATGGAAGAGGATGCTGTTGAAATCGATGTTGCTGAGGCAGATGTTGAAACAGCGGTTGAGACTGAAAATGCTGCAGAGGCCGCAGAATCTGTGAAGCAGCCGAGGAGATCCCCGGCAAAGGTTGTCACGCTCTATCCACTCAGCTGGGCAGACAGCTTTGGGGACGAGGCAGGGAAAATCCATCTGTTGGAACGTGTGAAGTATTCAGGGAATTGGGATGCATTACGGCCGGCGAAGGCCGTTGAAAACGTGCAGGATTTCACCAGGGAAAAAGTAGATGCCCTGATGGATAAGGCACAGAATCTTATAGACAAGATGAGGGAAGCTGTATGAGTGAAACTATTGAAGCAAACGAGTCCACACTCGGAAGGAAAGAGCTGATTGACCAGCGGGCGCAGGAGCTTGCGGCTGATTTCAGCTATGACGGGTACCAGGTCGTGCGTAAGGAGCTGTTTGCACATTTGCGTGACCCGGCTGTGGTGATCCGGCGTGACAGCGTCACGTTTAACACAGCCTGCATTGATGGGCTGGAAGATGTCGTGTACATAAATATCCTGGTCAATTCCGCAAAGCAGAAGATGGTCGTCAGGAAGTGCGGAGAAAATGACAAGGACGCAATCCGCTGGTGCGTGGCAAAGCCGGACAAAAGAAAAAGCCGGAAGATCAGCGGAAAGGTCTTCACGGCAAAGCTCTATAAAGATATGAATTGGAATGCTGACTGCCGCTATAAGGTGCTCGGCTACCGGATTACCTTTGAGGGCGAGACGATTTATATTTTTGACCTGACGGAGACAGAAATCTTCCTCGATGTGCGCAAGAAGAGCAAAGGGGCGGCTGCTGTTTCTGACGGGGCTGTGGTTTCCATGTCCGATGAGCAGGCGGAGGCGATTGAGCAGATCGCTGCAGAATCCAAGAAGCTGTCCCGGAAGGGTTATATGCCGGAGCAGTGGGAGGATTCCTACGGACTGCCGGTGGAAGAACACAGCAAGGCACTGCAGGTCGATATCAGGGAGGGCTATGCCCAGTTTGATATGTTTCCGGATAAGAAATCAGGGGAAGGTGGTATGAATGCAGGAGAATAAAGTTGTTCCTGGAATCTCATTTTCAAAAAAGCGTGGGGAGATTATGGTGTTTCGCTCAACAATCCAGGCGCTTTCAGAGCCGGAGTACATTCGCTTCCTTATGAATATGGAGAAAGGCTGCCTTGCGGTCCAGGCGTGTGATAAGAAGACCGTGGATTGTTTCAGGGTGCCAGAATACGATCCAAAAGAGTGGACATTCTGAATCTACAGTGATATGATGCAGAGGCTTCTCTGGACGCGCTGCGGCTGGGAGGATGGGTTTACCTACCGCGTCAGCGGCACCCTGCATTCGGAGTATGGCGTGGTGGAGTTTGACTTGAATACGGCAGAGCGTGTGATGGAACCACAGGCGGCTGAGAATGAGAGCGAGGTGCCGTGATGAATGACGCGGAGAAGCTCAGACAGATACTTGATGAAGCAGAAAAAGAAATGAGGCTGAAAGCTCAGAGGTCAGGATGCGGGACTCCCAAAAGGCTGGCTGATGTGTTGAGACCTATTCCAGAATTGGAGCAGTATCTGGGAAAAAAAGAATAGCGAATAACATAGCCTCAAGGCCCTCTTCGGAGGGTCTATTTTTTTGCCCTTTTTTGGGGAATGAGGATGTTAAAACACTATATATAGTGTTCTGAAAATGGCAAACCACAAAATATGTACTTATTTTTTTACTTGTCCGCTACTCATCACTTCAATCCCGAACAAACGTTTGCAATCAGGTATAGTAAAAACAAGTTGCTTCACGGAACCATGATGTGGTTCGATAAATTTTCCTGCAAGAGGAGCAACCTGATTATCACAGTCGGTCGTGACCTTGGGGAGACCATTGAGAAGAGGTTTGCCGGGAAGAATGGCTCGAATAAGAGCCGGAAAGTCCCAAAGTACACAATCATCAACAATTGGATCAATGAGAAGGAAATCTATCCGTTGGATAGCAACAATGAAAAGGTTGTGGCGTTTAGGAAGAAGTACGGGTTAGACGATAAGTTCGTGTTCATGTACTCAGGGAACATCGATCTGTACTACGACTTAGAGGGGATCATTCAGGTCATTGAGAAGTTTGGTGGTGTCGTCACTCCTGATGGCCGGGAGGTAGTCTTCGCTTTTGTAGGTGCCGGTTCTGTCCTGGACAAGTTGGTGGTGTACACACGTCAGCATAAGATGAAGAATGTTATATTCATCCC
>JAJQCU010000359.1 GCA_021202575.1 Lachnospiraceae bacterium | reverse complement strand
ATCATGCCCAATCAGCGCTAAAAATAAAAGTCGATTACTTCAGCCTTCGATTCGCTGCGGTTCGCGCTACACCGTAGGCGTCCCTTGTGGAATCGGATGTCCCCCGGACATCCAGCGCCTCACGCAATTGCTGCACAGTAAATAATATACCCGATTTCCGCTCCCCTGACAAGCCGCATCTTTTTTGTGCAGAATGTCCAAAAATTAATTTCATTTTTGGTGAATTATTCTTTTTTCTAAGTGTTATAATGCAACTGTCACAAAAACACCAACAGACACAACTTATTTTATCCGGCTCGCGTGAATTCTCTATGCGATCCTTTCACGAGCCGCCAAAATGGCAGTCTGTGAGCAATCAGAATTCAGAATTTGGAGGAAGAGGTAATATGGATACTTTAAAAGCTGAAAAAAGAGACCTGTCAACAAAAGCAAAGAAATTAAGGCGCGAGGGCTACGTCACCGGCAACATCATCGGCCGGGAAATTGAGGGCTCCCTTCCCATTCAGATGGAGGCCCGGGAGACCGAGCGCGTTCTCCGGACAAAGAGAAAGGGCGGCCAGCTCTATCTGGATGTGGATGGGCAGAAGATGGACGTCCTGATCAAGGAAATTCATTATAACGCTGCGCTCAAGCGCTACGATGAGGTAGATTTCCAGGCCCTCGTGAGCACGGAAAAGGTACACTCCGTGGCGGAGATCATCCTGCTCAACCATGAAAAGGTACAGAATGGCATCGTCCAGACCGTTCTGTCCGAGGTCGCCTATAAGGCTCTGCCGTCCGCTCTGGTGGAGACCATCGAAATCGATGTGGAGAACTTAAAGCCCGGCGATACAGTCAAAGTGGGCGACCTGCCCATCGCTTCCGATCCGAACGTGGATCTGACCACCAGCAGGGACGCGGTGGTGGTGCTCATCGCGGAGCCGCATATCTCGGCTGCTGACACGGAAACAGCCACTGAAGACACTGCGGATGAGAAGGCAAAATAATTCCATTAAACATTAAACTGAGCCTGATAAAGGAGCTGCCGCTTTATATGGTTTATGATAGTGAACGCGATAACTACGTTTACTGTAGCCAATAAAACGGCAGCCTTCTTATTTTTGTATTCCATTTCCGGACTTTTCTCATTTTGTCAAGTGCATTTTTACTTAAAAATAAGGCTTGTATTACTATTCACGGCTCTCCTCTTCGAGACGCCCTTCGGATGCTTGTATCATAACATTATCTGCCATACAGGATCGTTACATCCGTTTTTTGTATCGTTAACACTCCCCATCTGCTCCTCTCCTGATCAGCAGTACCGACACATCGTTGACATTGGTGCCGGTTGCTCCCGTGATAATCAGGCCGCCGCAATTCTGAAGGGCATGGTACGCGTCATTCTGCCGCAGGACCTGATAAATATCAATTCCGGCTTTTCTCAGTACGCTTCCGGTTTCTCCGTCAACATAACCTCCCGCCGCGTCCGTCGGGCCATCCGTCCCATCACTTCCGATGCTGAACACGGCCGTATCCTTCAAACCCGCGATGCCTTCCGCCGCCGCAAGGGCCAGCTCCTGATTGCGGCCGCCCTTTCCACTGCCGGTCAGATGCACCACCGTCTCTCCGCCCGCGATAAAGGCCAGGCTTTTCTCAGTATTCTGGTGGCTTTTCGCGATCGCGGCCAGGAAAGATCCTGCCTCCCTGGCCTCACAGGAAAGCTGATCTGTCAATATGACAGGCTCATAGCCCAGCTCTTCACAGCACTCTGCGGCCGCGCTGCAGAGATTGCGCACACTGCCGGTGATAATGGACTCCACATTGTCAAGCTCCTTCGGTGTTTCTTCATGAAGCAGCTCCATAATTTCCGGGCTCACAAAAAGCTGATACTTTTCCCGTATCGCCAGCGCCTCCTCACAGGTAGTAGAATCCGGACAGGCAGGACCGGACGCGATCATATCCAGCGGGTCGCCGAGGATATCGCTTAAAACAATGCTGTAAACCCTTGCGGGCTCACAGATCTTTGCGAAGCGCCCGCCTTTCACCGTGGACAGGCGCTTCCGTATCGTATTGATTTCCACAATATCAGCGCCGCAGGACAGAAGCTGTCCGGTTATGTCAGCCAGATCCGCCTCACGGCACAGCGGTTTCTCAAACAGGGCGCTGCCTCCTCCGGACAGCAAAAACAGCACCGTATCTTCTACGCCCAGCTGATCCACCAGGTCAAGGGCGGCCTGTGTCCCGATGTAGGAATTCCGGTCCGGCTGCGGGTGTCCGGCCTCGAAACAGGTCATATTGCGAATCCCGCCTTTTACATGCTCATACTTTGTAATTACTACACCGGCCTTAATCCGGTCTCCCATGAAATCCGATGCCGCTTTTGCCATCTGCCAGGCAGCTTTTCCCACAGCCACCACATAGATGTTTCCTGAGCCAAACTGTTTTCCGGCAAGCGCCTGTACAACCGCCGCATCGGGCAGAACCCGTTGTATGGATTTTTGAATAATTCTGTCCGCCTCTTCTCTCAGCTTCAAGTCAGATATCTCCTTCCCTTCCTATTTCCTCTGAAATCTCCTGTGCCGCCGCTTTCGGAATATACATATTCCCATGCTTCCCTCTGCCACATTCTTATTGGATGCTCACAACTGCTATTATGCGGATTTTCGCGGTAAAAGTCAAATACCCCCGGAAATAAATTTCAGCAATGAGGAGTTTTGGCATTTTCTTCTTTCCCAATTTTCGTTTTTCCTTGCGGATTTTGTCACACCATGGTAGTATAAGTCTGTACTCCAGAAGAATGCGCCGCAGTTGGCGACATTACAGACAAGGCGGTGATGCCAATGGCCAAGGAGGCTGACAAAAACCCTGGAGTACATCATGGTACTCCATACGACGATGTGTTTCGTACACTGACCAATGACTGCAGTCCGTTACTGATCCCTCTCATCAACGAAGTATTCGGTGAAAGGTTCACAGGAAATGAAGAGATAGTGTTTTCACCCAATATCCACTATCTCAACCGGCAGGATGGCGGAGAAGAGAAGCGCGTCACAGATTCCAGTTTTTCCATTATCGGGGCAGAAACAAAGAAATATCTTCTTGAATGCCAGTCAACTTCGGACAACAGCATGTTAGTGAGAATTTTTGAGTATTCCACCCAGATCGCGCTGGACGAGGGAAGAATTATCGGAAATACCCTGGAGGTGGAAATCCCAAACTGTGCTGTTCTGTATTTGCGAAGCACAAAAAACACCCCTGACAATCTGCATATCCGTATCAGATTTCAGGGCAAAGCCTTTACTTATGAGATCCCGGCGATCAAGATGCAAAAATATTCGCTGGATGAACTACTTCAGAAAAATCTTCTTTTCCTGCTGCCTTTCTATATTTTTACATATGACAGCCGGTTAAAGGAGTACAATACCAATGAGAAAAAGCTGAATGCGCTGAAAGCCGAATTTCGGGTGATCGTAAAGCACCTGGACCATCTGGAATATCTGGGACAGCTGAGCGCATACTTTAAAAAGACGCTGATCGAAATGTCAGAAAAAGTCGTAAACAATCTGGCAGCCAACTATGGAGCCATAAAGGAGGGAGTGAAAGCTGTTATGGGAGGACAAATTCTGGAATATGAAGCAAAAACCATTCTGCGCCAGGGGCAGATGGAAACTCTTGTACAAAACGTTCAGGCACTGATGGAGACAATGAACTGGACCGCTGAACAGGCTTTAGACAAATTAAAAGTTCCGAAGGAAAAACGCGAAGCAGTTTACGCAAAGCTATAAAATCGGGAAGGGGGACGATGAGTCCCCCTTTTCACTAATCTGCAAATGCATGAAATTCTCGCTTCTCGCTGGCAGTAATACGTGGAACC
>JAJQCU010000052.1:1970-3854 GCA_021202575.1 Lachnospiraceae bacterium | reverse complement strand
TTCCGTCACAGATCGCTTTGTACAAAAAATATCACGGCCTGATTGCCGATGGAGAATATTACCGCATAGCCTCTTATCAGGAGAATCATTTATACGATTGCTTTGAGGTGGTAAGCCAGAATCAGAAAACGGCGCTGGTCTTTTTTGTGCAGGTGCTGGCGGAGCCAAACAAAAAGAGCCGCAGGATCAGGCTGCAGGGGCTGAAAGAGGACTGGGTTTATGAGGCGGGTGGACAAAGGCTTACGGGCAGGACGCTGATGAACGCGGGTCTTTTAGTGGAGAGAATGCAGGGAGACTTCCAGGCGAAGCTGCTGGAAGTGCGCTCAGTTGAACCGATGTAAAACAGTCCGGGAAGAATGCGCAGATTGTCTCGTCCGACGGTTTATGCATTTTCTCTCTCCATATTTCACTTTAACGATATAAAGTCGTTTATTATAATTTGAAGCTGCGGAATCGTATGATTGAAAGGGGAAGCACCTGTATGGCAAAGGTACGAATGGCGGACATCGCGCAAAAGCTGGGCGTCAGCATGGTGACAGTCCACATTGCCTTGTCGGGCAACAAGGGCGTCAGCGATGTGCTCCGTCAGAAGATCCGCGCCGAGGCGTCAGCGATGTGCTCCGTCAGAAGATCCGCGCCGAGGCGGAAGCGATGGGTTACCAGCTGGCGTCGGCGGAGAGAAAGACGGACAGGAACGCGGAGGGGCATATGGTCATCAAACAGAGCGTGAAACTCAGAACACACTCATAAACCACAATACGGAAATGGGCATATTTTCTTGACATTGTCCGGTTCTTTTATCATAATGGAACAAAAAGAACCGGAGGAATTCATCATGAGAATTGCTGTGATCGGCTCAAGCGGGAAGCTGGGCTCTGTTGTGACAAAACAGGCGTTGGACAGGGGAATTGAGGTAAAGGGCTTTCAGCGCTCGGCGGATACGCCGGACGAGCGTGTGGAGCTTGTGAGAAAAAGCCTGTTTGACGTTACCCGGGAGGATATTTCGGACTGTGATGTGTTAATCAGCGCGTTTGGCAGTGGGTTTCGGGCAGACCCGGCGATTAATCATCAGGCATTCCTGAAATATATAGAGCTGAATGAGGGACTGGACAGGCATTTGATCGCCATCGGCGGAGCGGGCAGCCTGTACACCGATGAGACTCATACGCTTTTAAGCTATGAGGCGCCGGAGCACCCGGAATTTCTGAGGGAGATTTCCAGAAATATTAAGCTTGGCATAGATGAACTGAAAAAGACAACGAATATAAAATGGACAGTAGTGTGTCCTTCCGCGTTTTTCGATGAAAGCGGCAGCCTGACGGGCAATTATGTTATCGGTACAGAGGGCCATTTGCTTTACAATTCAGCGGGGAAAAGCCGTGTTACCTATCCGGATCTGGCGGACGCCATGCTGAAGATCGCGCTGGAGGACACATATCAGAAGCAGGTGGTAACGGTGCTGACGGTTTGAACAGAATATCCTCTGAAAATAATTCCGGCTGGAATATCCCGGCTTTCAGAAATCGCGTCAAGAGGCGGATCGCCTGTAGAAAGCAGGAGCTCTGCCTCTTCTGATTTGAGAATGCCGCAGTCTCTTCAGCTTTAATCTGATTTTAATCTGTTTCTTCTTTTGCCTTAATCCGGCGGTGATATGATGGGCTTCAGATGGTGGACGCAGCCGCTTTTTTATTTAGGATACAATAGGTGCAGGCGAGAAGGGCTTGCTTGCATGTCCGGCGATAAGTCTGATCATGGATTGCTTTATAAAATGAAAAGGAGAAATGGGGGAAATTATGGAAAAACTGGAAAAGGTGGAAAAAATCAGGGAGAAAACGGGCGTGTCCTATGAGGACGCGTATAACGCTCTGTTGGAGAGTAACTGGG
>JAJQCU010000052.1:0-1960 GCA_021202575.1 Lachnospiraceae bacterium | reverse complement strand
CGCTGGTGCTTTTAGAGCGGCGGGGGAAGATTAAGGGGCCTGAAAGAAGTACATATTCTACCAGAGAGGAATCTGAAACCTTTAAAAACGCCTCTGAGAGCTATGAGGAAAGCAGCAGGAAGATGAGCCATAAGGAACGGTCGCATGTCATCAGGGGTAAGCTGAAGCGCCTGTTTAAGAAGGGCTGTGATAATTATTTTCTGGTGGAAAAGGGAGAAAGGGTGATTATGGAGGTGCCCCTTCTGGTGATGGTGGTGGTGCTGGCTGCCGCCTTCTGGGCGCTGGCGATCGCGTTAGTGGCAGGCTTATTCTGCGGCTTCAGGTATTCCTTCCGGGGTGAGATCACGGAGAAAGTAGATGTAAACGGCGCCTGCGACAAGGCGGCTGAGATGTGTGAGAATGTCAGAAAAGAATTTGAGGAGCTGTAATACCTATGCCCGGAAGAATTTTGATTGTGGAGGATGAGGAAAAAATTGCCCGTTTCGTGGAGCTGGAATTAAAGCACGAGGGCTACGAGGCGGAGAAGGCTCATAACGGGAGGGAAGGCCTGGACATGGCGCAGACAGGAGATTTTGACCTGATTCTTCTGGACGTGATGCTGCCGGAGTTAAATGGTCTGGAGGTCCTGCGGCGGCTTCGCAGGACCTCCCAGATGCCGGTGATTTTGCTGACGGCCAGAGACGCGGTGATGGATAAGGTGGCCGGGCTGGATGCCGGAGCGGATGACTATATCACCAAGCCCTTCGCTATTGAGGAGCTGCTTGCCAGAATCAGGACGGCCCTGAAAAAGCGGGACAGAGGAGAAGAACTTAAGACAACGGTGCTGAGGGCAGGCGATCTGACCATGGATGTGGATCGTCATGAGGTCACCTTTCAGGGGCAGCGGATCGAACTGACGCGCCGGGAATACGAGCTGCTGCGAGTCCTCCTGAAAAATAAGAATCTGGTGCTGCGCCGGGAGCAGCTGATCAACGAGGTCTGCGGCTATGATTATGTTGGGGAGACCAATGTGATCGATGTATATGTCCGCTATCTGAGAGCCAAAATCGATGAGCGCTTTGGCGTCAAGGTGATTAGTACGGTGCGGGGCGTGGGATACAGCGTCAAGGAGGGGTGACGGAATGAAAGAGAAGCCGAAAGCCGCTTCATCTATCGCGGGAAGGCTGAATCTGTATTTTGGCGTGCGCATGCTGGGCGCGTTTTTCTGTCTGGATCTGGTCATAATGACAGGGCTTGTCGCAACCTTTTTTTACTGGGTGGAAAAACAGGCGCCGGGCAGCGGCGGTATTACAGAGAGATATTTTTCCATGGAATCAGAATATCTGTATTACATAGTGAAATTTCAGAATGGCGGGATGAGCAGCTATGATATATCCGCGCTTTTGCGCACTGCCCTTCCGGCCTTTATTTTTGTGCTGATCGTGGAAATGTGGGCGCTTGTGTCCGGGCTGTTTCATACCAGGGAAATCCGGCGGATTCTGCGGCCCTTAAACGATCTGGCCAGACAGACGGAGGAGCTGAGCCGGGTCTCCTTTGACAATGATAAGTTTCGGATTCTGGAGGAGGCAATTTCTCATATGGAGCCGGACACCAGGCTTGTCACGGGGGAGAGGGAGCTGCGAAGCCTGGAGGTGGCGATTAACAATATGCTGGACCGCATCCGGGAGAGCAACCGCAGGCAGAGCCAGTTTGTGTCGGACGCCTCCCATGAGCTGCGCACCCCGATTTCCGTGATTCAGGGCTATGTCAATCTGCTGGACCGCTGGGGAAAGGAGGACCCGGTGGTTTTAGAGGAGGCCATCGGTGCGCTGAAAAATGAGGCTGATCATATGCAGGAGCTGGTGGAGCAGCTTTTGTTTCTGGCCAGAGGGGACAGCGGACGTAACAGCCTGAAGCCGGAGAGCTTTGCACTTTCTGATCTTTTGAGGGAGGTGTGCGAGGAATGCCGGATTATCGACAG
>JAJQCU010000082.1 GCA_021202575.1 Lachnospiraceae bacterium | reverse complement strand
GTTTTTCTGATCTCCTTGGGGATCACGATCCTGCCCAGGCCGTCGATGGCCCGGATGATTCCTGTATCTTTCATGATGCTCCTCCTTCTATATCCCGGTATTCTTTTCCTTTTTTCTCAGTGGTACCCCGCGGAAATCTCCATGCGCTCCTCCCAAAACAGGTCGGCGGCACTTTTACGCGCCCGGCTGTCTCCCGCAGCGATACCCCGCGCCGAATTTCATATATTTCGTCTGAACTGCTCATCGCCGGTACATCAGCGCTTACAAGTATAGTATCCGTAAAATAAGGCAAAATATGCGCGCGAAAAAAGCCCCTCACGACATCAAAACTGCCGCGAAGAGGCTTTTTTTCTTTCATTCATTTACTTTTTGGATCGCTTTCATTGACCGGATATCCGTTGATTTTCGTCTCCCGGATTCGAACCCTTTCCGATTACTGGATTTCAATATAATTATTTTCCTTTTTCTCCGGAATGGCTTCTTTCTTGGGGATGGACAGTTTCAGGGTGCCGTCCTCAAATTTGGCTTTGATATCCTCCTGCGTGATATCCTTGCCTACATAAAAGCTTCTGCTGCAGCTTCCCTGGTAGCGCTCACGGCGGATATATCTGCCGTTTTTCTCCTTCTCCTCATTGGAGGTGCCGGTGGAAACGGCAACCGTCAGATAGCCGTCCTTTAACTCCGCCTTCACATTCTCCTTTTTGACTCCGGGAATGTTCATGGTCACGGTGTAACCTGTCTCATTCTCCTGAACATCGGTCTGCATCAGGGAACCGAGCATTTCCTCTCTCCTGCGACCCTCCCTTGTGGGGGCTCCAAAGAAATCATCCATAAAATCATCTGCAAAAATACTGGGCATCAACATAATACATCTTCTCCTTTCATGAAAACCGGGAACCTTTATGTTTCGTTCTCGGGCTGTTGTTTTGTTCGATGTATATGTTATAGCACGGTTATTAGCACTCGTCAAGATTGAGTGCTAATAATTTTTGTAAACTTTCCATTAATAATCTCTAAACTTCCGATATGACGCGGGTGGCGCTGCTATGTTACTATTCACGGCTCATTGAAAAATACAATCAATCTCTTACGTGCAAGCACGACGAGCTTGCTTGTATTTTCCAATGGCCGTGAATAGTAACTCTGCTATCAAATGATTATTCCTGTAACCGACGAAGGGATTTACAAACCGAAAAATGAATCCTATAATGAAGAAAACAGGCGAAGACCGTTATGAGAGCCTTCGGAATTTGACGGCCTGGAAAAGGAGAGGAATGGAAAGCATTCAATTAAAAATAAGAGAGGTCAAAGAGAGCCTGGTCACTCTGGAATGGGACGCGATCTGCCCAAAGAAAGCTGCGCGGAGCGGGGAAGGAGGCCTGAATTCAGAGGTTTCCTACCGGGTGTACTGGGCAGACCGCTACAGCCCGCAGATGGAGTACAAATGTCTTGCCACAACGGAGCAGAATACTTATACTCTGCGCAAATCCACCCACATCCCCCATTATGTGTATGTGGAGGCGGTATCCGGAGAAGATGTCATCGCAAAGAGCGATCTTGTGAAGACGCCGGTGGGTCGGGTGCTTCATGAACAGCTGGAAAAGCTGAGCCGGGGGCTGATTGCCGTGAAGGTGAAGGAGGGTGTGTTCCTCTCCTGGAGGCTGTTCCTGGATGAGGTGACGGGCTATACAAAGACCGGCATGAGCGGCACGGATTTTATTGTATACAAAAACGGGGAAAGGCTGGCGGAGGTAACGGACAGCACCAATTACCTGGACCCGGACGGCACAGCGGAGGATGAGTATGCAGTAGCGGCAGTCTCCGGGGCGGCTGAGGCGCCGCTTTCTGGTGAAGAGATGTGTAATTCGCAGGCGGGAGAAAACTGCTCACTTTCCTCAGGCGAAGAACGCGGCCATGCGCAAAACGGTGAGAGATCAGGATTCAGCTGCTGTAAAGCAGTAAAACCCTGGAATCGTGAGGCTCCCTACACGGAAATTCCCCTGCAGAAGCCGGAAGGCGGCGTCACTCCGGCAGGGCAGGCCTTTACCTACAGTGCCAACGACATGAGCGTGGGGGACGTGGACGGCGACGGGGAGTACGAGTTTTTTGTCAAGTGGGATCCCTCCAACGCCCATGATGTGTCCCACAGAGGCTACACGGGTCACTGCCTGATCGACTGCTACAAGCTGGACGGAAGACTGCTCTGGCGCCTGGATATGGGTGACAACATCAGGGCAGGCGCCCACTATACCCAGTTTATCGTCTATGACTTTGACGGGGACGGAAAAGCGGAAATGTCCGTGAAGACTGCCCCCGGCACTCGCATGACGGTATTCAATGAGGACGGCAGTGTAAAGAGCAGCCGTTATATCACCCTGGCGCCGGAGGATGAGGCGAAGGGTGTGACCAATCAGGATAATTATGTGTGCAATGCTGAGGACTATTATGAGCATCTGGCCAATGTTTTCACACACTGGCAGGACCATCCCCAGGTAAAAGCGGGGCAGTGGCCGTCCACAGTGGAGGAATGCATTGGGCTTACCTCGAAGTATACTTATCCGCTGAATGAGGCGGACGCCCGGGAACTGACCGATTATTTCATGGATGTATATGCGCCCTCCCTCAGTGATAAAAACAAGCTGCGGGAGTTTGAGGGCTTTATCTATGAAGGGCCGGAGTATCTGACCATGTTCGCCGGCACAGGGGAGGAAATTGAGACAATACCCTTCCCACACCCCCGGGCGGACGACGGCCTGAAGTGGCTGGATTGCGCTATTCTCCCGATTGAGCCCTCCAACCGCGAGGACCGGTTTTTGTCCGGTGTGGCCTATCTGGACGGTGAGCGGCCCTATCTGGTTATCTGCCGCGGATATTACACCAGAACCACAATTGTGGCCTATGACTTTTTTGAGAGAAAGCATCGGGTGAAGTTCGATATTGACAGCGGCTATATTCCCATGGACAATCCCTTCCACTTCTGGACCAACCACAAGGACGGGACGGACCCGGTCTACGGCTGTATTGCCGGGCAGGGGGATCATTCCCTGGCCACGGCAGATGTGGACGGGGACGGCTGTCAGGAGATCATTTACGGCGCGGCGGTGATCGACCACGATGGAAGCGTGCTTTATTCCGCGAAGGATTATCTGCCGGACGGGCGGTTCGTGAAGCTGGGCCATGGGGATTCCATGCATGTGGCGGTGATCGATCCGGATCGGCCTGGCTATCAGATTTTCAATGTGTTTGAGGAGGGGAAGGACGCTCCCTACGGCTGGGCCCTTCGGGACGCCGAGACCGGAAAGGCCTTTTTCGGAGAGTACGCGGAGAAGGATCTGGGGCGCTGCCTGATCGGCGACGTCAGTCCAAATGTGAGGGGCCTGTCCGTCTGGGTGAACGATGTGTACGACTGCAAGGGAAATAAGCTTCCTGACAAGCCTTTAAGCACCAACGCCAATATCCGCTGGGCCGCGGACCTGACCACCCAGGTCATAGACGGGGCGGACTACCAGACCGGAGAGCATATCGGTGTGATCAATGACAATACCCACGGGGAGATGCTGCGGCCGGAAGGGACCCTGACCAACACCGGAACCAAAGGAAATCCCGGCCTGAGCGCCGATGTGTTCGGGGATTTCCGGGAGGAAATTCTGCTGCGCACCGAGGACAGCAGCGCCATCCGCATCTACACAAACACTAAGGTGACACAGCATAAGCTTTTCACCCTGATGCACGACACCATGTACCGCACCGGCATCGCCTGGCAGAATAACTGCTACAATCAGCCCTGCTATACAAAGTTTTATTACGCCAGCGATATGGATTTCTCACAGGTGCTGCCATGGCTGGAGGAACAG
>JAJQCU010000291.1 GCA_021202575.1 Lachnospiraceae bacterium | reverse complement strand
TCTGAATGTCCGCAATATCCTCCGCCCTGGAGTAGCCTGTAAAGCGGGCAAAGAAGCGATCCATATCAAAGACGCCCACTCTCCCGTTTTCAATCACCACATGACGCTGATAACCGTTGAATTCCTGAGGAAGCATCTGATACAGTTCAGACAGCTGCTCGCCATAGGTCTCATAATCATCATGAGTCAGCCAGATACACAGGCCTGGGCCAAAATCATGATCCTGAGAGACGGCGTCATCAAAGCCAAAGCAGTCGCTGCCCTCCCCCGCCAGGCCTACGGCCATTTTATCCATACATTCCGGAGCGTACCTTGAAAAAAGAGGCAGAAAGGCCTGCTCATAGAAGGACTGAGCCAGCTGCATGCCGAAGCCGGTTCTTTCGGATTGTGAAGCATCATCGGCAGATGCATGATCTGTGTTCATTTTCCCAACCTCCGGAGCAGCCTCCGCTGAAATGAACGGTTGAGAAGATTCTGATATTGCTGCATCATACTCTATTGAAGACGTTGATGTCCTTGTCCCGGCGCGCTTAGGAGCCACATATAAATCCGGGTCTGACTGTTTTGGTGCCGCGGATGAAGCTTCCCCAGCCTGCTCCGATACCGATGAATCTGAGTCGGACTGCTCTGATAGCGACGGATTTGCCCCAATTTGATTCTCGTCATCCGGCAAATCCGGTGCGGTTTGCTCTTCATCCTGGGCTACGGTTGTCCATGCATTTGGTTCTGACAGCACTGCGGTTGTCGATGTATCCGGTTCAGACTGTGCTGAGGCTGTCGATAACTCTGCCTCACTCTGCTCTCCTGCCGCTGGGTCCGGCGTCAGCTCCACTCCCAGCTGCTCCTCCACGTAATGCAGATTATCAAGCAAATTATAATAGCTCTGCGTCACGCCGTGGGTTTTGCGGTACTCTTCCAGTGCAGTCAGATAATAGCCGCGGGCTGTTTCATAGTCCTCCTTCATCACATAGACCTGCCCCAGAGAAGCCAGGGCGGCGCTGTAGTGATAATCCTTGTCCCCGGGGAGAGAATCAAAAAGCTGAACCGCGTAATTCAGATGGACCAGCGCCTCGTCCATACGCTCCATCTGCAGAAGCGTGGTTCCCAGATTGGAATGAGAAATGGCAAGCTTCTGCGTATCATCACTGCCCTCCAGAATGTGCAGCGCCTGATTCTGCGCCGCAACAGACTGGCGGAAATTGCCCATATCCTGATACAGAAGACTGATATTATTGTAGAGCGCCGCGAAGCGGGTATCCGTGGGCTCCAGCTCTCTCTGATAAATGGGAAATACCTTTTTGTATTCCTCCAGCGCGGCGTCATAATTGCCCATAGCCCGCAGCGCGGTAGCGATATTCAGCAGAGTCGTTGCATAAGGAATACTGTCCTGTAAACCCAGCTGCTCCAGAAACTGTGTTGCCCTGTCACAGGCAGCCAGCATCTCGTCAAAGCGGCTCATATCCCTGTAATAGCCGATCAGTTCATTCAGAATTGTGAGACAGCAGTTATTATCCCCATGGGCAAAGGCATGGTCCAGCGGCTCCATCAAAAAGGGCTCGATCTGTTCCAGCTGATGGCTGTCAAAAAGCATGTCCAGCGTCTGTAAAATTTCCTCAGTGTTCATCGCTTATTTCCTTTCTGTCCCAGGTGCATTCCTGTACATGTGGTTCTCAGTTTATATTTTTGCCGAGATACTGTTATGATACTTTTATTTTGCTTTCTCGTCATAGTAAGCGCCGTCATATTTAACTTTTTCTGACATTACTTCATTTCTTCATTTATGCTTTCCCGCAGGGATTTTCCTTTTTTCTCTCTTATCATCTCCAGCAGGCCAAGCTTTGTGAATTCATAAATATGAATTTTCCGATAATCCTGGGCAGCCTTGTTTTTCATCAATTCCAGAATTTCTGTTTCCCGGGATTTATCCGACATATTGATAAAATCAATGACGATCACACCGGTGATATTCCTCAGACGAAGCTGACGAAGGATCTCAGCCGCGGCCTCCCTATTTGTCTCAAAATATAACTTCTCAGAGTCCTTTCCATGGGTTGCCGAACCGCTGTTCACGTCCACCACCGTCATGGCTTCCGTCTGCTCTATACAGATATATCCGCCGTTTTTCAGCCA
The DNA here is from genome assembly GCA_021202575.1 of Lachnospiraceae bacterium. GTDB lineage: Bacteria > Bacillota > Clostridia > Lachnospirales > Lachnospiraceae > RGIG6307. The sequence goes on along the minus strand of JAJQCU010000291.1, from coordinate 1,725 downwards.
GACCTTTGTGCGCAGGGCCTCCTCAATTCGGGAGGAAATGCTGTAAAGTACAGACAGCGGCACCTGTGAATCCTGATAATACCGAATCCGCGATCCATCCGGTGCTTCTGCCGTTACGTCAGTTAAAATCTCCTTTTTCAGCTTCACTGCTGAATTATTCTGAGATTGATCGCAGTGTTCCGCCGATGCCGTATCCCCCGCCCGGTATTTTTCCTGCATTTCAGTATATAAACGATAAGAATCCGTCAAACACTCTTCTATTCTGTATCCGCAGCTTTCAATCTCCCCGCAAACGCCCTCAAACCATCCGGCCGGCTTTTCCAGTACGGAATAACAGCTTCTGTGGGCCGCCGTGCTGACAAGGCTGTCCAGTGCCCTCAAGGTATCGTCACAATCCCGGTAAAGGGCGTCCATCTCCCGCGCCTCCACCAGCTTCTGCGCTTTTGTCCGTAGAATCAGGTCATAGCCGGAAAAGCCAATCAGACTGCCATCTGCCGCACAAAGCCCTTTTTGGCGGAAATAAGACGATATAACATCTTTTACGCTCTGGTGATGGTTCTTTGAGCAAAAAAGCCTTCCTGACCCAAATTTGGCAACGCAGTAACGTCCGGCCAGTTCAATGCGGTCTGTGACAGCATAATCCTTCGTCTTGACGGGCTCCCGTTTCACTTGTAGCAAAACCTCATCCCCATCCGAAAGCTTTCCCTGAAAATGCCGGTTGAGCACCCTTGTATATTTCAGATCTCCCGTTGGGAGGAAGCCAATGGTACCCTCCTGATTCAGCGCAAAAAAAGCGGCCGGGATGTTAAGAACCTGATGTCTGCATTTCCCGATCAGAATCGTACCCACCGCCAGATTGTCCCCGGGCGGAAGCACCTTCAGATACTCCAGCGTGCCGTCGCAATAAAACAGGGCGACATCCCGGCTTTTCTGAGCGAAAGCGTATTCAGTTAAAATCAGCTTTCCGCTGTTATTTTTTGACGCCATTTTTGTGTGCCTTTATATTTCGATCCTGTATTTTGCCTGCCTTTGTATTATAATTTAAGTCGGCTTTTCTGTAAAGAGGCGTGTTTGTGAAACGTGAAAAGCGAAAAGAGGGCAAAGACCCTCTTATTATGCCCGGCACAAATATACAAATGGCGGCTGATAAGGCCGCCATTCTCAAAACTATATTCCGCTTTTCATTAATCGGACATAAAACTCAACCGTCCGGAGCAATGTTTTTACAGGAACCCGTTCATTATTGCCGTGGATCATGCCACGCTCTTCTTTTGACAGCTTCATGGCGGAGAATTTATACACCCTGTCCGTGATCCTTGAATAATGCCAGGAATCGCTGCAGGCCATCATCAGATACGGAGATACCAGCGCTTCCTTCCACGTATCGGATACAGCCTGGCACAGGAGCTTCCACTCCGGACAGTCCGTATCAGAATCCGGTGAAGCGTTCCTGCCTTCATATACCGTGACTTCAATGTTTGGATTATCAATCACTTTTTCCAGATAGCTCCTGGCGGACTCTACGGTATCAGTACCCATCAGCCTCAGATTCATTCCTACGGAAGCCTTCGGCGGAATGACATTGAACGCTGCCCCGCCCTCCATTTTTGTAACAGCGCAGGTAGTCCGCATCATGGCGTTCAGCTCCCCGCCGGATTTTTTACAGACCAGATCAAATAACCCCTCAAAGCACCAGAGATTCGCAAAAATGATCTTATACAGGGA
>JAJQCU010000238.1 GCA_021202575.1 Lachnospiraceae bacterium | reverse complement strand
ATTCCCTGGGCCATGCTGTCCGCCCCAACCGGCACGATCATAAATTCCTGAACGTCCAGTGAATTGTCCGCGTGGGCGCCTCCATCGATCACCGTCATCATGGGAGTGGGCATTCTCTGGCCTTGAACGCCGCCCAGATACCGGTACAGGGGCACGTGCAGGGCTTTGGCCGCCGCGTCCGCGCTTGCCAGCGACACTGCCATTAATGCATCGGCTCCCAGTCCCGGCGAATCCTCCGCTTTATTCTCTTTGCTGCCCGCCTCCCTCAGAATGTGGTCAATTCTGCGCTGATCGGTCACCTCGGTTCCCGCCAGAGGCTCCTGTAAATATTTCTCTATATTCCGGGCCGCCGTCTTCACGTCCGTTTCCATAAAAGCGTTGCCGCCGTCCCGGATTTCAGCCGCCTTGTGCCCGCCGTCCCGGATTTCAGCCGCCTCGCGCCTACCGTCCCCGACTTCCGCTGCCTCGCGTCCGCCGACGCCGATTTCCGCCGCTTCACGCCCGCCGGTGCCAGACCCTGCCGGTACGATGGCCAGCCCCTCCGTCAGCTCACCGTCAATACAGTTTCGCACTGTCACCGCGGCCTCCACCGCTGGGTTTCCCCGGCTGTCCAGCACCTGTCTGCCCCGCACATAGACGATTTTCAGATACTCCACCATAAAAAAACTACCTCCTGAAGTAAAATACTCTCGGAGGTAGTCTGTGTAATTACAAAGATTACTATTCACAGCTTCTCATGCCGCATCGAAGTACTCCCCATACCAAACCAGGAACATATACACTGTCCAGATCTTGCGGCTGTTGTCCTCTTTGCCGTTCTTATGCCGGTCCAGAAGCCGGATCAGCTCGCCAGTGTGAAAATACCGCTCCGACGCCGGGGAAAGGAAGGCTTCCTTTACAATCTGATAATATTTGTCCTCCCTCAGCCACACTCTGGTAGGCACCGGGAAGCCCAGCTTCTTTTTCTCCGCCACCATATCCGGCAGATACCGGTGCGCCGCCTGGCGCATGGCGAACTTGGTATTCTGCTGATTGACCTTATACCGGGTGGGAATATGCCTCGCCACCTCGAACACTTCCTTATCCAGGAAGGGCACCCTGACCTCCAGGGAATGGGCCATGCTCATCTTGTCCGCCTTCAGCAGGATATCCCCGATCAGCCAGAAGTGAATGTCGATGTACTGCATTTTGGTCACATCATCCTGATCCCGCACCTTATCATAATAGGGCTTTGTCAGCTCCGTGAACGGATACCGACCGGTGGGATGTTTTAAGATCCTGGCCCGCTCCTCCATGCTGTATTCAAAGGCGTTGCCCACGAAGCGCTCCTCCACGGGGGTGCTGGCTCTCTTCAAAAAGCTCTGTCCCTTAAAATGGAAGGGCACCGCGTTCGCCGCGGCCGCCAGCGCCTTTAAAAGCCATCCCGGCAGACGCCTCACGCCCGCCAGATCCATGGGCTCCCTGTAAATATTGTAGCCGCCGAAAAACTCATCCGCGCCCTCGCCGGACATGGCCACCTTCACGTGCTTTGCCGCTGTCTGGCTGACAAAATACAGGGCGATGGCCGACGGATCCGCCAAAGGCTCGTCCATCTGATATTGAATCTTCGGAATGGAATCCCAGTACTCATCGGTGGTGATCAGCTTGCTGTAATTGTCAATCTGAATCTTCTCAGAAAGGCTCTTCGCGTAGTCAATCTCATTGTATTTGGCATAGTCAAAGCCAACGGTGAAGGTCTTATCCCCGTGGAAGCAGGCTGCGACATAGGAGGAATCCACTCCGCTGGACAGAAAAGAACCCACCTCCACGTCGCTGATCTTGTGGCTCTCGATGGAATCCTGCATCGCATTGTCAATGGCATCCACCCATTCCTCCAGGGATTTGCTCTCATCCGCCTCAAACCTGGGCTCCCAATAGCGCCGGATGTCCAGCTTTCCCTCATGGAAGGTAAAGCAGTGGGCCGGCATCAGCTTGAAGATTCCTTTAAAAAAGGTCTCCGGCAGGACGGAATACTGGAAGGTGAGATAATTCTCCAGGGCTTCCTCATTCAGCGTCCGCCGATAGCCGGGATAGCACAGGATACTCTTAATCTCCGAGCCGTACACCAGATTGCCGTCAAAAATCCCATAATAAAAAGGCTTGATGCCAAAATAGTCTCTGGCGCCAAACAGGGTCTTCGTATTGCTGTCCCAGATCACAAAGGCGAACATGCCCCGGAGCATATTCAGCATGTCCTGGCCGTATTCCTCATACGCGTGGATCAGGACCTCCGTGTCCGCCCGGTTTCTGAACACATGACCCTTCGCCTCCAGGTCCCTGCGCAAGTCCTGGTGGTTGTAGATTTCCCCGTTGAAGGTGATGACGATGGAGTTGTCCTCATTGTACATGGGCTGATCGCCGTTATTTAAGTCGATGATACTCAAACGGCGAAAGCCCATGGCGATGTCCTCATCCATATGGCTGCCCCCGCTGTCGGGGCCGCGGTGAATGATCGAGTCCATCATATCTGTGAGTACTTGCTCCCTGTGCTGTAATTTCCCGGTGAAACCGCAGATCCCACACATAATGACTTGCCTCCTGGTGGCCGATTACTCGGCGTCGTCCTTCGCGGCATCGGCTACGGCGTCAGCCGCGGCCTTCGCGGCCTCGCTCAGCTCATCCGCTGCCTGCTCCTCCTCTGTTGCCGGCGTCTCTTCCCTGGGCGCGTCCTCTTCCTCCGCGGGCGCGTTGTCCACCGCCTCGGTGATATCCACATCGTCCTCGCTGCTGGCCTGAATAGCGGCGATCTCCTCATTGATGGCGGCAATCTCCTCATTCTTGGCGTTGATCAGGGCGATGAAGCTGTCGTACACATCCTCCTGATTGTCCCTGTGAGCCTCATAATAGGCCTTGCCGATCTCCTGGTAAATGTCCCTGATTTCCTTTTCCTTGGCGGAGACAGAGACCTTCAGCTTGGCCACATTGGCGGTCTCCTTCGCTTTCTGGGCCGCCTTGTTGGCCGCCACGGTGCCCTTGCCGAGCAGATCGCTGCTGACTACCTTTAAATCATCCAAAAATCCCATGATACACATTCTCCTTTGCAGTGTGGTGTTTTGTTAAATTGTTCCCGGAGACATCCCCGAAAAAAGCACGGCGAAAAACTGTCGTTAATCTTCGCTTTCGCTTTTTCAGTGCTGTCTCCTGCGTTAAAGCTGTATTTACTTTAATTACTTCCGAATTAACAGACTCTTTCCCGTCATCTCCTTAGGCTGTTCCTTCCCCATAATCTCGATCAGGGTGGGGATCAGGTCCGCCAGGCAGCCGCCCTCTCTCAGGGTGTAATTCTCATCGTAATTCACCAGAATGAAGGGCACCTGGTTGGTGGTGTGGGCGGTGAAGGGCTCGCCGGTCTCATAGTCGATCATCTGCTCGCAGTTGCCGTGATCCGCGCAGATCAGCATGGTGCCGTCCACACTCATGAGGGCGTCCACCGCCTTCCCCACGCAGGTATCCACCGCCTGCACGGCCTGAATAGCCGCCTCGATAACGCCGGTATGGCCCACCATATCCGGATTGGCAAAGTTGATGATGATCACGTCATATTTTAATGAGGTAATGGCCTCCGTCAGCTTGTCGCAGACCTCGTAGGCGCTCATCTCCGGCTTCAGGTCGTAGGTGGCTACCTTGGGGGAATTGACCAGGATTCTGGTCTCGCCCTCGTTGGGCACCTCCACGCCGCCGTTGAAGAAGAAGGTTACGTGGGCGTATTTCTCTGTCTCCGCGATACGCGCCTGGGTCATGCCCTGGGCCGCCAGCCACTCCCCGAAGGTATTGGTCACGGAAATCTTGTGGAAGGCCACCAGCTTGTTGGGAATGGTGGGATCGTAATCGGAGAAGCACACATCGCAGAGCCC
>JAJQCU010000106.1 GCA_021202575.1 Lachnospiraceae bacterium | reverse complement strand
AACGTCGCCCAAATAATGCTGTACAGCTCATTGGCGCCCGCATACTCCCATACGCTGCTGTACAGCCTGAACGCGAAAAAAATCAGAATCGTGGTAACGATGGTAACCGGCAGAATATGGGCATAATGATCCAGAAATTCCGGCCATATCTCGGTAAACTTAAACTCGAAGCGAATATACAGCGCCATGAAGGAAGAGATCATGATAAAAAGAATATCAAAAAAGACCATGATAAAAAGCCGGTCTAACATAATATTCCTTTTTCTCTTCAATTTATGCATCGGCTTAATTCCTCCCACAACAGTTTACATTAACATAAAACTGAACAAATGACCCTCACACTTCCTGCTTCGTTTTCTTAACGTGCTTCTTCCCCTCCTGCGGCAAAGCCGCATTCACAGCATTCTGGGAATCCGTGGGGATCATATGTACATCTATCTGCGGGAAGGGAATGGATATCCCGTTTTCATCCAGAGTCAGCTTCGTCTTCTCCGTCAGCCGCCAGAAGGATTCCCAGTAATCCTCTCCCTTCACCCAGGAGCGAACCGTCAGATTCACACCGCTGTCGGCCAGTTCGGTGACTGCCACGATCATGGGCTCCTCCTTCAGGGTCGCCTCATCAGCCTCCAGCATTTTCATCAGGACGTCCTTCGCTTTTTTCAGATCGGCGTCATAGGCAACGCTGACCGCCACGTCCACTCTGCGCTTCGCCCCTTTTGTCACATTGGTGATGCTGTTGTCGCTGATAGTGCCGTTAGGAATGACCACAATCTTATTGTCCGCGGTGTGCAGATAGGTATAGAAAATCTGGATATCATCCACCGTGCCCTCCAGGCCCGCGCCGTGGGCTACGATATAATCCCCCACCTGAAAGGGCTTCTGAAAAAGAATTAGCACGCCGCCGGCCAGATTGGTAAAGGCGCCCTGCAGCGCAAGGCCGATGGCAACGCTGGCGGAGGCGATGACCGCCAGAAGGCTGGCTGTATCAAAGCCGAACATCTCCAGTATCGTGAAAACCAGTATCACGTAGAGGCCGATATTGGCCGCGGAATCCAGAAATGTGATCACACCCTTCTCCGCGTTGTGCCTTTCCAGAAGCTTGCGCAGCTGCTTGCGCACGAACTTGATCAGCTTCGTGCCGACGCCATAGGTGACAGCCGCGGTAATCAGTTTCATAAGGAAATTCATGACAACCGAAAATAAAGATGAAGTTTCATACAGATCCAGAAAGCTGATCATATCTCTCCCCCGATTTTCCTCTCGATTCTTTTACGATTCTGCAGTCCGATACTGCAATGTTGTATCTGATGCACTGTGCCAACAGCTTTTGCCGCCAATAGCATCCGGCGGTTGGCACAGTGCATCATTGGCTATTCTTACGCTTTCGTTTTCTTTTTCGGTACTGTCTTTTTGGTGTAGGTGGCGGGCTTTTCCTCCTCCAGCTCCGCGGCCTTTTTCCTGCCCCGCTTCTTCGGCGCTTCCGCTGTGCTTTCCGTCTCCTTCTTTTCTGCTTCCGTCTTCTCCGGCTCCGGCGTCACCTCAAAGATCGCCGCGGACTGCGGAGCGATATTCAGGTTGATGGAATAGGGCTGGTCGTCCCAGGCTGCCTTCTTTGCCTTTTTTACCCTGGGATTCACGTTGCCGCCGCCGCCGTATTTCTCGGCGTCCGTATTGATAATCTCCTTGTACTTGCCTGCCCAGGGAACGCCCGCCGTCATCTGTCTGGCGACGCCGCTGAAATTGGCGACCACAAACAATGCCTTATCGTTGGTCGACCCCTTTCTCACAAAGGCGACATAGCAGTCCTGCCAGCTGATGCAGTTGGTCCAGGCAAAGCCGTCCGGATGATTGTCCAGCTCATTGAGAGCTTTGCTGCTCCTGTAGAGGGCGTTCAAATCCTTCATCAGGGTCTTGACGCCCAGATGGTATTTGTACTGAAGCAGATCAAGGTTGACAGCCCGCTGCTCGGAGAATTCCTGATATTCCCCGATATCCTGCCCCATAAACAAAAGCTTCTTGCCCGGATGCATCATCATGTAGGCGTAGGTAATGCGCAGCGCCGCGAACCGCTGGTCCTCATCCCCGGGCATCTTGCCCACCATGGTGCCCTTGCCGTGCACCGCCTCATCATGGCTGAAGGCCAGCATGTACTGTTCGCTGTAGGCGTACATCATGGAGAAGGTCAGCTGATTGTGCTTGTAGGAGCGGAAATAGGGATCGGCCTTGATGTAGTCGATAAAATCATTCATATAACCCATATTCCACTTATAGTCAAAGCCCAGGCCGCCTTCCTCCATCCTGCCGGTAACCATGGGCCAGGCGGTGGACTCCTCCGCGATCATGAGCGTATGGGGATTGCGCTTGTGAACGATAGAGTTGGTATGCTTGAAAAATTCCACCGCGTCCAGATTTTCCTTGCCGCCGTAAATATTGGGAACCCAGCCGCCGTTCTCCCTGCCGTAATCCAGATAGAGCATGCTGGCTACCGCGTCCACCCTCAGGCCGTCCACGTGATAATTCTCAATCCAGTAAAGAGCGTTGGCGATCAGGTAATTGGAAACCTGGGGCCTGGCGTAATTGTAAACCAGCGTCCCCCAGTGAGGATGGGAGCCCTTCCTCGGGTCAAAGTGCTCATACAGGCAGGTTCCGTCAAAATTGGAAAGCCCGTAGGAATCCCTCGGGAAATGAGCGGGCACCCAGTCCAGGATCACGCCGATACCGGCCTTATGGAGCTTATTGACAAAGGCCGCGAAATCCTCCGGCCTGCCATATCTGCTGGTGGGAGAATAATAGCCGATCACCTGATAGCCCCAGCTGGCGTCCAGCGGATGCTCACTGACGGGCATCAGCTCCACATGGGTATAGCCCAGATCCTTTACATAATCAATCAGCTTGTCCGCAAGGACAGTGTAATTCAGATATTCATTATTCTCCCCTCTGGCAACAGACCCCAGATATACCTCATATACGCTGATGGGGCTGTCCGGGCTCTGCGTCTTTGCCCGGCTTTTGATCCACTCCTCGTCATCCCACTGGAAATGGCTGATATCCGTGACCACAGAGGCAGTGTTGGGACGAAGCTCGCTGTAATAAGCGTAAGGGTCGGATTTTAAATAGGTCAGGCCGCCCCTGGCCTTGATCTCAAATTTATAAACATCCCCCTCCAGAATGCTGGGCACAAACAGCTCGAAAATGCCTCTGGTCTTCTTCATCTGCAGACGGGTGCCGTCCCAGCTGTTGAAATCACCCACAACGCTGCAGCGGATGGCATTGGGCGCCCACACAGCGAAAAAAGTACCCGTCACGCCCTTCACAGTCATGGGGTGCGCGCCAAGGACCTTATATACCTCGTAATGAATGCCCTTCTCAAATTTATCGATATCCTCATCCTTCAGCAGGGAGCCAAATTCATACGGATCGGCAAACTCCACCACATTTTCACCGTAGGTCACGGAAAGGGTATAGATTCCCTTATAGTAGGGCTTGACCTCCGCCGCGAACCAGCTACTCTCCTCGTCCACAAGCTCCATCTCAATGGGTTTCCTGCCGGGGAACTTCACACAGGCTCCGCTGGCTGTGGGCAGATAGGCCTGGATCAGGTCTACGCCGTCTATCGTATGCCGTCCGAGAATTCTGTGCGGGTTTTCCGATTCTGAATAGGTGATCTCCTCGATATCAGCCCAGTTCATTAGGTCATATAATTTTGTGCTCATAGCTATACCCTCCCTGATAAATACCCCTTATTAGTCTTGATGCAACTACTCACAGACGCTACCTCTCACATGCGCAATATCGCCCGCTTCGCGTGCTTTCCCGCCCCTTACGGGGCTAAGATTGCTTATGTGGGAGGAAGTGACTGATTCTCAGTCAACTTGAGAGATATAATCAGCCTCTTACAAG
>JAJQCU010000412.1:1172-3963 GCA_021202575.1 Lachnospiraceae bacterium | reverse complement strand
AAATCTTTTTGTGCATGCCGCTGGCCATGAGGGACAGCGACGCCATGCTATCGCCCTGAGAGCCCGTAGTGATAATCACCGTCTTCTCATCCGGGTAGGATTTCAGCATGTCCACGTCGATCAGCGTATTGTCCGGTACGTTCAGGCAGTTTAATTTGGCGGCGGTTTCAATGACGTTGACCATGCTGCGGCCTTCCACCACCACCTTGCGGCCATATTTGCCCGCGGTATTGATAACCTGCTGCACCCGATCCACATTGGAGGCAAAGGTTGCCACGATGATGCGGTTTTTCGGATGCTCCTCAAAAATAGTCTCAAAGGTATGGCTCAGCGTCTTCTCCGAGGGAGAGAATCCGGGTCTCTCCGCGTTGGTGGAATCCGGCATCAGCGCCAGCACGCCCTTTCTGCCCAGCTCCGCGAACCGGGCCAGATCAATGGAATCCCCGAATACCGGAGTGTAGTCCACCTTAAAGTCTCCCGTGTGAACCACGATGCCCGCCGGGGAGTAAATTGCCTGAGCCGCGGCATCCACAATGCTGTGATTGGTCTTGATAAATTCTACCTTAAATTTCCCCAGGGTAATGGTCTGTCCGAATTTGACGATGATTCGTTTGGTGGAGTCCATCAGTTCATGCTCTGTCAGTTTGTTTTCAATAATGCCCATGGTCAGGCGGGTGGCATAGACCGGCACATTCATATCCCTCAGAATATAGGGCAGCGCGCCGATGTGATCCTCATGGCCATGGGTGATCACAAACCCCTTTACCTTCTCAAAGTTGTCCTTCAGATAGGTTACGTCCGGGATCACCAGGTCAATGCCCAGCATGTCGTCCGCCGGAAACGCCAGGCCGCAGTCTACCACAACAATACTGTCTTCATACTCAAAGGCAGTAATGTTCATGCCGATCTGCTCCAGGCCGCCAAGAGGTATAATCTTCAGCCTGGAACGATTGTCCGTATTCAATTCATTCTTCACACGATTCTCCTTTTCTTTTCTCCGGTATGCCGTCGGCTTTACGCTGCCCGCCCTGTGCTCTGACATCTCTCCCGCAAAAACAGCAAGCGCTTTTCGCTCACCATATCTCCGCCGCGTTCGCTCAGGCACCCGGAAAGCGATATTCAGCGCCTTCCCGGCAGACATTTTCCCGACAGTATCCGGTTATTGTTACCTTCATGCCTCGCTGCCCGTTCTCCCCGGACAGTCCGGTCTTTCGTTCTTTTTTAAACCAAATCGATCTCCTCATCCTCCAGAAGGCTCGCAAACACAGTCCCCATAGCGTCAAGCTCCGCGTCGTCCTCCACAAATTCATAGGAAATATCCTGTCCGTCTCTGGAAACTTCCTTTAAAATATAGGCTTCCCCGTCTTCAGTCTCCTCATCCGTGGTAAGGAGGTAATTGACGCCGCCAAGCCGGGTCTGCTCCAGCACATATAGTTCGATGGTCTCCCCGCCCTGAGGGGTCAAAGTAATTTTTTCCAAAATAATGCTCTCCCTGAATCCGGCCAAAGGCAGCAAAGGTCGTTAAGCTCCTGTCATCGCTCCCGCCGAAAAACAGCCTGCGCCCTTCTCAGTCCGCAGATTCTTTTTCCTTCATGAGCTTTCTGTGGTCCAGATACCCCTGTAAAATAATCACCGCGGCGATCTTGTCCACATACTCCCTGCGGTTTTCCCTCCGCACACCGGCTTCCATCATGATCCTGTCGGCACTGACCGTGGTCAGCCTCTCATCCCACAGCGTCACCTTTAGCCCCGTGCGCCGCTCCAGCTTTTCCTGAAACTCCATGGAAATCTGCGCCCGCTCCCCGATATCGTTGTTCATATGCTTTGGAAAGCCCAGCACAATCTCCCCCACCTCATATTCCAGAATCAGCTCCTCGATTCTGGCAAGTGTCTGACGGAGCTTATTTTCATCCCTGCGGCGGATAATCTCGATTCCCTGCGCGGTAATCAGCAGCGGATCGCTGATGGCCACTCCCACTGTTTTACTGCCCAGGTCCAGCCCCATGATTCTCATTTCTGTTTCCACTGCTTATTGTCGATGTAGGATCTGAGAAGCTCCTCCACCAGCTCGTCCCTCTCCACCTTCATAATCAGGCTCCTGGCTCCGTTATAGGAGGTAATGAATGTGGGATCACCGCTCATAATATATCCCACGATCTGATTGACAGGATTGTATCCCTTCTGCATAAGGGCCTCATACACCGCGGAAAGCACCATCTGCGCACCTGTGACAGGCTCTGTTTCCACCTCGATAAACCTTGTGTTTCCCAAATCCTCCATAGTACAGTATCCCTTCCTGCCGCCGGCCGCCCACCATACCGCCGCCCCGGCGTCACAATGCAATGATAAATCACGCTGTCAGTTCATCCGAAACACACATATGCTTATATATTACTCCATTTACCGGAAAATTTCAAGCATTACGTTTCGAGCCGATTCAGCAGCCGATTCTCCGTAAAATAAAGCTGAATACTGGTAGAAAATCAATGGAGAAAATGATATAATAATCGCAAAGAACAGTTGGTGACGGTCAGAATGCAGATGTTTTTAGAGGAATCACAGGAGTAAATTTCAGTAGAGCTGATATAAACCGGACAGGAGGTGCTTTTGGATGATTTACACAATTGAAGAAATTTCGAGACGGATTATACCGGTCGCGGAAAAATATCAATTGCCGTCAATATATTTATTTGGATCCTATGCGCGTGGAACGGCAACAGAAAAAAGTGATGTTGATCTGATTGTGGACACTTCCGGCACCTCTGTAACAGGAGTGTTTGCCCTGGGTGCA
>JAJQCU010000412.1:0-1162 GCA_021202575.1 Lachnospiraceae bacterium | reverse complement strand
GTGCACTGTATCATGATCTCGAGGTTGCTTTAGAGAAAGAAATTGACGTGATTACTGTACAGTCTTTACAACAGGAGGCACAGATGCCCAGCGATGAACAATTCAGAGATCATGTCTGGAAGGAAAAGGTGAATTTGTATGCAGTCGCCTGATATACAAAGATTAAGCCATATTTCTGATTATTGCCAGGAGATAGAGAAAACAGTCGAACGGTATGGCAACTCATTTGAAGTTTTTGATAAAGATGTGGATTACCAACGATCAGTTGCCTTTTGCATCCTTCAAATCGGGGAGTTAAGTGGGGGACTTTCCGCAGAGTACAGAGCAGCGACAACAAATAGCATGCCATGGACAGCAATTAAAGGAATGCGCAATTTTGTGGCGCATAATTATGGAAACATGAGCAGGGAAATCATCTGGGAGACCGTTACACATGATATTCCTTTACTCAGAGATTTTTGTCAAAAGCAACTGAAAGATGACTAAAGATAAGATGGCAGCGCGGATATGCGCTGCTGTTCTCTCTATCTGCCTATAGTTCAGCCAGTCTGCCATTGTTGAAATTTTTCCTTTCGCAGAGATCCCTTATTTCCCGCAGCTGCATTCCAGAGCATATACTTTTTCGTGCATAACGGATTGTTTCTTTTGCAATGTTCTGAACCTCAGTATATTCCATAATATCCCCATATGTCTTAATGAGCCCCTTTGCTCATGATATATTGCTGACTCAGATATTTTTTAGGCTCAACTTTTTCAAGGTATATCAAAACAACCGCCTTAACACAACCGAAATTTCGAAGTATTATATGATTTTTCCGGCGATTTCTTTCTCCAAAATCAGTTTCTTAGACAGATTTCACAATCCGTTACAGTTAATAACAAGTATGTCAAATACCTCATCGCTCCGCCTGAGACATACATATCAATCTTTTTTTCTAAAAGTGCCTCTCCTGCCCCAAAGCCGACGAACCCCAGCCGTAGTTTTACATATTTCCGCTCTGCGGCAGCTCCACCGTAAATCTCGTACCAAACTCTTCTCTGGAAAGGACCTCAATCACGCCACCGTGGGCCTCCACAATCCACTTCGCGATGGAAAGCCCCAGTACGCTTCCCCCGGTTTCAGAATTTCTCGCCTCATCAGAGCGGTAAAAAAGGTCGCACA
>JAJQCU010000370.1 GCA_021202575.1 Lachnospiraceae bacterium | reverse complement strand
ATTGTGACGATCATTATCTGAACGCTAGTCTGGCCGCGGTCAACCGGGAATTGAATCCGCTTCAGGTGACGACGTCCACGATTTATATCGCAAATGCTTACAGCCTTCTTCAGACACATATTATCATTCTGATTGTGGGCATTGTCCTGACAGCGCTGATTCCGGTTTATTCAAAGTGGATCAAAAAGATCAACACGAATATTGAGGTGGAAGGCAATCAGGCGATGGGAGCAATTGATATTTCCGGCGAAGACTAAGGCGGGAATATATCTGAGTATCTGAAAAGACAGAACTGGAGATTTCATGGCGAGACAAAAACAGCAAAAATCGGGGGGAACAACGCCTAAGAGCGCGGCGGAATATTATAAGCTTAATACAAAGGCGGTAGACGACCTGGTGGACGCGGACGAGAGTAATTCGCCGGAGGTCAGTGAGGAAGAGCTGAGTAAGTACCGCTCCGTTTCCAAATTCAAACCGAAGGAATGGATGAAGGCTCTCTTCATTAAGTTCTGGTTTCCGGCCGCGGTATGCTACTGTTTCTTCTGGGGGCTGGGGACGTATGTGTCAGATATGCTTGATATGCTTTTTATCACGGCAATTGCGCTGGGGATTATCACAGATCTTTTAACCAATAATATGCTCAGGTTTATTGCCAAATCCGATGGAGCGAATGATCGGTGGATGATGTTCCCCAAAAAAGGCTATTATTCATTCCCCGCGAATATCCTTTATGGCGCAGTGGTACTGGCCATGGTCGTTACGATTTATAATATGATCAACATGGCTTTTGTCCTTGTGACCGGGATAACGGATACGACGTTTCTGGGAGTGGAACCGATTTTGTTTGGTGTGTTTTACGTGTTATGTGATTCTCTGCTTGTGGAATTCAAGCATCTCTGCGTCAGGATCGTGAAAGACGCCATGCGCAAGGAGAAGCGCGCGAACGCATCGTAATTATCAAAAATTTATAAGGAGGCACAGAGATGTCATACCTGACACTGAAGAACATCAATAAGATTTATCCAAATGGTTTTCATGCGGTACATAATTTCAACATTGAAATTGAAAAGGGAGAGTTTATTGTCTTTGTCGGACCGTCCGGCTGCGGAAAGTCTACTACACTTCGTATGATCGCGGGACTGGAGGATATTTCCAGCGGAGACTTCCTGATCAATGATGTCAGAGCCAATGAAATGGGCCCCAGGGAAAGGGAAGTTGCCATGGTCTTCCAGAGTTACGCCCTTTATCCTCAGATGACGGTTTATGATAATATCGCCTTTGGACTGACGCTGCAGGGCGTGGACGAAGATGACATTGACAAGAAGGTTAAAGCTACCGCGAAAATCCTGGGCCTGACGGATTATCTGGATCGTCTGCCGAGAGCGCTTTCCGGCGGTCAGCGTCAGCGTGTGGCTATCGGACGTGCCCTGGTTCGTAAGGTCGGTGTCTTCTTAATGGATGAGCCGCTCAGTAACCTGGATGCCAAGCAGCGTGTGACAATGCGTACAGAAATCGCCCAGATTCACCAGGAAACCGGTGCGACAACGATCTATGTTACACATGACCAGACAGAGGCAATGACGCTGGCAGACCGCATCGTGGTGATGAAGGACGGTTATGTGCAGCAGATCGGTACCCCCTATGAGTTGTATCAGGATCCGGTCAATGTGTTCGTGGCCGGGTTCATTGGAGAGCCGCCGATGAACTTCATCCGCGGAACGGTGAAGGATGGCTCGATTGTTTTCGGAGAAAAGATCCTGGATCTCTCCAAAAAGCTAGGCAAGAATGTTCAGAAATATGAAGGAAAGAAAATTGTCTTTGGTTTCCGCCCTGAGGGAGCTGTACTGGGTGAGCAGGATGACTCTTATGTCATTACCTGCAACGTGGAGCTGACAGAAATGCTTGGTGACAACGCGAACGTCTATGTCAATGATAAGGATGACAGAGCCATTCTGAAGGTTGGCCCACATGACATTCCGGAGATGGACAGTGACCTCACCTTTTCTGTTCCGTATGAAAATGTCTACCTGTTTGACGGCGAGACAGAGATGGTTATCAAATAATCGGACCTGTCCTGACTGCAGAATGAAATATTGATCGGAAAGAGATGAAATCCCGGAATATGGGAGATCATCTCTTTTTTGAATGGCTGAGGGGATTTCGGAAACTGATCATAAAGAAACCGAAGGATAATCTGAAAGGATTCCTCGAAAAGACCTGAAATAAACGGCAGAAAACCTTGGAAAACCGAAAAAATGTGTTGACAGCAAAAGGAAATTTTTCTATAATAACTGAGCGTGACGAAACGTATTGGTCCACTAACAAACGCCGGACTTCCCAACCGGCGCCTGTTTTGCTATAGCCCAGCAGTGGATTGAGATAGAAATTCAGTTATCGCGAAGCGCCGGACATTCGTGGAGCGGTAACATACTGGTATCATAAAGTATGGAGGACAAATCATGAACAAAACATTCATGCCAAACCCGGATAAAGTTGAGAGAAAATGGTATGTGGTGGACGCCGAGGGGCAGACTCTGGGCCGTCTGGCCAGTCAGGTGGCGAGTGTGCTGCGCGGCAAGAATAAGCCGGTTTTCACACCCCACGAGGATTGCGGTGATTACGTGATTGTGATCAACGCAGACAAGATCGCAGTGACCGGCAAGAAGCTGGATCAGAAGATTTATTATCGCCACAGTGATTATGTGGGCGGAATGAAGCAGCAGACCCTGAGAGAGAAGAAAGCGAAGAAGCCTGAGCAGGTTATCGAGCTGGCAGTCAAGGGCATGCTTCCGAAAGGACCTTTGGGAAGACAGATGTACACCAAGCTTCACGTGTATGCGGGACCGGAGCATCCGCATGCGGCACAGAAGCCGGAAGTATTAACATTCTAAGGTCTGAGAGGAGGAAATGATAATGGCCAACAATAAAAATTACGGAACAGGCAGAAGAAAGAAGTCTGTTGCCAGAGTATATTTGATGCCGGGCACCGGCAAGATCACCATCAATAAGAGAGATATTGATGATTATTTCGGTCTGGAGACACTGAAAGTGATCGTGCGTCAGCCCCTCGTCCTGACTGAGAACGCTGACAAGATGGACGTTCTGGTAAATGTAAAGGGCGGCGGCACCACCGGTCAGGCGGGCGCTATCCGTCACGGCATCTCCCGTGCGCTTTTACAGGTGGACGCAGAGTATAGACCCGTGCTGAAGAAGGCCGGCTACCTGACCAGAGATCCCCGTATGAAGGAGAGAAAGAAATACGGCCTCAAGGCGGCTCGTCGCGCTCCGCAGTTCAGCAAGCGTTAATCGACCGAAAAAGAAATGGCTTAAATGCCCGGGAATCCTTTATTTTCAAGGCTTTCCGGGCTTTTTCTTTGCTCAAAAATCGTTTGTCGGCGCTGTCCTGATTTGTCCTGATCTGATATCGTTTGTCCTAAAAAATACTGTTAATGAGGTGGTCAAATTGAAAAAATCGAGGGAAAACTGTTAATTTAGTGGTCAAATTCAGCGCCTCCAGGAGGGGGTTTCAGAGAGGATTTTTGCTTCGGATTTTCAGAGCGGATCTACTGCTTGTCCTCCGCTCCCTCCCACTGCTCTCCGACCGCATCCGGCGCTGTTCTGATTTGTCATAATCTGTCTTAGTCTGGCAGAAATGATTTCCATACATAAAAACTTGAGCGTGTATCATCCCCGGCCTGCGTGGGATTGGCTGCACGCTCTTTTTATATCATTATCGACCACGATGACGAGGGAGAAGAAACTGTCCATTTCCTGAACCAGGTGGACGAGTCGGATCTGCTCTCTCTGATGGACGAGGAAGAGGTGGAGGAATATGAGGCCTCCCACTCTGCAGATGATGAAAATATTGAAGAGGCCGAAGCTGAAACAGCTGATGAGAATGAGACCGAGGCAGAAATCGTTGAGACTGCCGAGTCAGAAACGAACAATTTTAATCTCCTGCTGATCATTCTGCTGGCCGTT
>JAJQCU010000365.1 GCA_021202575.1 Lachnospiraceae bacterium | reverse complement strand
GCCCCAGTTGGTATAGGAGCAGCCGGTCAGGCTGGTGATCCATTCCGGGCACACGATGGACGCGGAGGACAGAATGTTTTTGGTGGCCTCCACATTGCCCTCATTTTCCAGGAATGGCAGATTGACCATGTAATTGCTCAGATAATAAGCAATCCAGTTAAACATGATATAGGAAAGAACCTCGTTGATGCCTTTTTTTACCTTTAAAAGGCCCACAATGGCTCCCCACAGTCCGCCCGCCGCCATGGCGGCCAGGGCGCAGCAGACAGCGTGCAGCACCGGAGGCAGGGAAACGCAGACACCCACCACGCTGGCGGCCAGAGTTCCCACCACGAACTGCCCCTCCGCGCCGATATTGAAGACGCCGGTCTTAAAGGAAAAGGCGACAGATAAGCCGGTCAGAATCAGGGGCGTGGCGTAAACCACGGACCAGGCGATATATTTGGGCTTGCTCAAAGCCCCGGTGAACAGCTTGCCGTAAGCGGCGATGGGGCTGATCCCGATGATGGCCAGCAGGACTGCTCCCACGATGAAACCGACCATAATAGCGATGATGGTGTAGAGCACGTTGCCGTCCGCAATGCTCTGGATCAGAGATTTTTTTTCTTTATTCATGCTGCGCACCTCCCGCCATCATAAAGCCAAGCGTTTTCTCATCCGCGTCTTTTCCGGGTACGGAGCCCGTGATTTTTCCTTCGAAAATAACCTCGATCCGGTCGGACAGGCTCATAATCTCATCCAGCTCAAAGGAAACCAAAAGCACCGCTCTCCCCTTATTTCTCTGCTCCACCAGGTACTTATGTACAAACTCAATGGCGCCCACGTCCAGGCCTCGGGTGGGGTTCACCGCGATCAGCAGATCGCTGTCGTTGGTCACCTCTCTGGCGATAATCACCTTCTGCTGGTTGCCGCCAGAAAGAGTGCCCGCCGGGTGCTGCTCGGTTCCTCTGGGACGAATGTCAAATTTTTCGATCAGCTCCTTCGCGTGGGAGTCGATATTGCCCTTCTGGAGGAAGCCCTTTTTCGCGAAGGGGTGCTTTTCATAATTCTGTAAAATCAGATTCTCCGCCACGGTGAAGTCCAGCACCAGGCCGTACTTCTGCCGGTCCGCGGGGATGGAGGTGACTCCCAGGTCAAAGGCCCGCCTCGGCGTCACGTTGTAGGCGTCCTGCCCGTTGACGGTCACGCTGCCGGAGGTCGCCTTTTTGAGGCCTGTCAGGATTTCCACAAGCTCCGTCTGGCCGTTGCCGTCCACACCGGCGATACCCACGATCTCCCCGCTGCGCACCTGAATATTGAAGCCTCGCAGAATTTCGATATCACGGTAGTCGTTGCCGTGCAGATCCTTCACTTCCAGGACCACATCGCCTGGCGTTTTGTCCGGCTTCTCCACGGTAAAGGACACGTCGCGGCCCACCATCATGGCGGCCAGCTCGTTTTCATTGACCTTGTCCACATCCACGGTGTCGATATATTTACCGGCGCGGATGATGGTGCACCTGTCGGCGCAGGAGGTAATTTCCTTTAATTTATGGGTAATGAGGATGACGGACTTGCCGTCTTTCGTCAGATGGCCGATGGTCTCGATGAGCTCCGTGATCTCCTGAGGCGTCAGGGACGCGGTAGGCTCGTCCAGAATCAGGATGTCAGCGCCGCGGTAGAGGACCTTCAGGATTTCCACTCTCTGCTGCATACCCACGCTGATGTCCTCGATCTTCGCGTCCGGGTCGATGGCCATGTTGTAGCGTTTGGAGAGCTCCACCACCTTTTCTCTGGCGCTCTTTAAGTCCACCACAAGCCCTTTGGTCGGCTCGATGCCCAGAACGATATTTTCCACCACCGTGAAGGGCTGTACCAGCATGAAATGCTGGTGGACCATGCCGATGCCCATCTCAATGGCTTTGTTGGGGCCGTCCATGACCACCTTTTGTCCGTTGATGAAGATTTCGCCCTCCGTCGGCTGATACAAGCCGTAGAGCACGTTCATCAAAGTGCTTTTGCCCGCGCCGTTTTCGCCCAAAATCGCATGGACCTCTCCCTTTTGTACGGTCAGGTCGATGTGGTCGTTGGCGACGAAATCGCCGAATTTTTTGACGATTCCTTTCATCTCAACGGCGGCGGTTTTCTGTTCGTTTCCCACCTGTTGTCCTCCTTAAGTATGTGCTGTGTGATTATTTATGGATGTTTCCGGAGACATCGTCTCCTTATATCACTATAATTTCCCGGAAACCGGCCCGAAGGGCACATTGGCGCATATTTTCCATGTAATCCGCGTCCGGCTGGGGATAATGTCTGTATTGTTCTCTGACGCCGTTCTGGCGAAAGGCGATCAGTTTATAGCGTAAGGAGGCGATGTCCATGTGAGGCTTCAGATATGCAGCGATTTCCTGAATAATAGCCTCTCCGTCGTTCAGGCCCGGCACCATGACAGTACGGATCTCGGCCAGCTTGCCGGTATCCGCCAGGTAAGCGGCGTTCTGCAACACCTGGGTGTTGTCAAAGCCGGTGACTCTTTTGTGCTCTGCACTGTCAAAGGCTTTGATGTCCAGCATGACGCCGTCCGTCACCGCCATTACGTCAGGCAGCGATGCATAGGAAATCATGCCGTTGCTGTCCAGCAGGGTGTTCAGCCCAGCCTCTTTGCACAGGGTAAAAAATTCCTCCAGAAAATCCGGATACAGAGTGCACTCCCCGCCGGAGACGGTGACGCCGCTGATGTAAACAGCATACTTCTGTACCTCCGAAAAGACCTCCCGGGCGCTCATATAGCGGATTCTGGGGCTGGCGTCGTGGGAGCAGACATGGATGCAGGTGTCGCAGCGCACACATTTCTCCGGCAAAAATTTCACTTTGCCGTCCTCTATGTACAGAGCGTGAACGGGGCATTTGGCCACACAGGCTCCGCAGTTTACACATAGTTTCCTGGTCTCCGGATTGTGGCAATACCGGCAGTCGATATTACAGCCCTGCAGAAAGACCGCGGTGCGGTTGCCCGGCCCGTCCACGCAGCTGAAGGGAATGATCTGGTTGACCGGATATTGCTGGCCCATCGGATCGTGCTGATTTTTCGAATAGCATTCCTTCATGGACTAACGAACCTTTCTCTCCAGTACTCTGCCGTTCTGCACGGCTCCCGCGCCCAGCTGGGTGGTATTCTGCAGTACTCTCTCGCCCTTCTGGTATTTCTCTATCTCGGAGCGCTTCACCAGATAGCCGGTGATACGGATGACGTCGCTGTCCTTGTCGTGGAAGGACAGATAGCGCAAGTCCTTTTTGAACGCGCCCTTGACCACATCCAGAATAAACTGAGGATTCTTGCGGGCGGTCATCTCCATGGGGAAGATATCTCCCGTGCCGGAGGGGAAATATTTGTGGAACAGGCTGCAGTTCTCCAGATGCTCAAAGAGCGTGTCCGGCTCCTCACCAATGGGAATCCGGGTGCCGGGAGTGATGCCCACATCCTGGGCGATCCCCACCTGGGCGTGCAGCAGATAATGTCCGCCGGTGGCCTCGCAATAGGGCGCCTCATGGGCCTGATTGAAGGAGTCGATCTGATCCATGATCTCCACGCCCAGCTGATCCGCCTCCACGCTGTGGCCGAAGCGGCCTTCTTTTCCTTCTTTTTCAAATAAAATATTGACCGCGTCCGCCAGCCCTACCAGGCCGTACATGGCGGTAAAACGCTCCCTGTGAATCAGTCCCTCCTTTGCCAGGAAGTGATGCTCAAAGAAACCGCTCTCCTCCACGATAAAGCGCACTCTGGAATCCATGTAGCGGGCCTGTAAATCCATGACCTTCGGAAGCACGTTTTCCTTAAAGTCCTGAATATTCTCCGCCCGCTTCGCGATGTTTCCCAGAATCAGGCGGCACAAAGTATAAGAGCCGCCGCCGCAGAGCAGGCCGTTGTAGCAGCTGGCGATCACATAATCGTCCCCCAGCTCGGAGCGGAACATTTTGTGATTGGCAAAGCTGGGCTTGGCGCTTCTTAAACA
>JAJQCU010000261.1 GCA_021202575.1 Lachnospiraceae bacterium | reverse complement strand
GACTATAGTATACCACACATCTTTTTACTTTACCACCTTTTTATATCTACACCCGTTATGGATTCTTGCGCTTGACAGAACGTCATGTATTCAATATAATAGCACCAGAAGTGGGAATTCCCACCATGAATTATGCATATATTACAGAAGATTGAGCATTGTATCAGCAGGAGGTGTTTTATGCAGGCAATGAAAGATTATGTGGTTCATATTGACAATAAAAAGAGGGTTACCCTTCGCGGTGCCGCATACCAGTATTATAACGTCCGGGAATATGATAATGGCTGTATTATGCTTGAGCCGCGGGAACTTGTCGCGCCGGCATCCATATCGGCGAAAACGCTTGCGGATATGGACAGAGCGATTGCAAACTTCAAGGCAGGCACGGTTTCAGAAGAGATTGATTTGTCCGATTTCTGATTTCTGATATAGCGGGGATCTTTGAATAATCTGAGTTTTCTGATTGTGATTTTTTATGGGGTGGCAGTGTGACTTATAAGATACGAATGGGGATTCCGGAAATGGAGCAGCTCTGGAACAGGCTTCAGCAGGAATATCGAGCCGGAACGATCAATAAAACGGATGAACAGTTGTATAAAAAATGGGGCAATGCCTTGAAAAAGCTTTCACAGGATCCGGCCTATCCAGGATTGCATACGCACGAAATTGAACCTTTGACGCGACGATATGGTGTCAGGGTGTGGCAGTCGTATCTGGAAAATCGAACAAGTGGTGCGATGCGTATGTATTGGGCATACGGCCCTGGAAAACAGGAAATTACCGTGATTGGCCTCGAACCGCATCCGGAAGATAAGAAAAACGGTGCATATGACCGCATTGTCTTATCAGATATGGGCGAGTGAAATGAAAAGTGCAGAAGATATTCTTCTTAAGTGCAAAATTCCGTCAGGTGCTTTAACTCACAGCATCTGGCGGGGTTTTTGCGTTATGTACTTTTTTTTGAGGTAAACATTTCAAATCAGACGTAAGACATCTTATGAACCAGACGTGACACGTCCTTTTGCTTTGGATTTTTTCGTTTTATAATACTCTTGTACCAGTAAAGACTCTGATACAGGTACATTGACAACTGCATAGACATTCATCAGGTACGAAGCTGTGATGAGTGAGCCACATCAGCGGCCAACGCTGCGATCCTATGTGGTGGATAAGCGGCAGTCATAGGCTTATGGATTAACAGCCGTATTACATAGATACAGAGAAAACTCCAGCACAGTTCCATAAAACGAAGCTGCACTTTAACGAGTGAAAGTGGTGCTGGTCAAAATGATCAGCACGAAAATCCTCTTTACCGCAAATGGACAAATGTCCATAACGGTCAGAAGCTTTTTTGCAGGAATGCTTCCTGTTCATTCCCGCATAAATTGCAGGCAATCCGTTTCTTACATCAATTCCAGGAGGTGATTAGGTTGGAGAACGTAAGAGAAACGGATAATGCGGTCAGGGCTGAGATAAATGACTGCCACCTGCTTTTGATTTGCGATCCTGGACCTGCAGGAGGCCGCACTGAAAAAGGAATTTGATGTCCTGCTGGTGTTTATGTTCGACCGGATCGGGAGGATCGATGATGAGACGCCGTTCATCGTGGAATGGTTCGTCAAAACCGGCGGGGTCGAGGTCTGGAGCGTGAAGGAGGGTGAGCAGCGCTTCGAGACACACGTTGACAAGCTGACCAATTATATTCGCTTCTGGCAGGCGTCTGGGGAGAGTGAGAAGACATCCATCCGCATCAAAACCAGGCTCGGACAGTTAAAGCTGGACGGTTTGTACACAGGCGGCCCCATGCCTTATGGGTACCGGACGGTTCCGAGCGGCGTCAAAAACCGTAAGGGGCAGGAGTTAAAGAAATTTGAGATCGACCTGGAGCAGTATGTGGTGTACCGCAAGGTTGTGGAGAGGACGATCAATTACGGGACAGGCAGTTATGTCATCGCGCACCAGTTAAATGACCAGGGATACAGGACGGCCAACGGGAAGAAATTCACCAGTAAGGCCGTACTCAGGCTTTTGTCATCGCCGCTTGCCAGGGGCTGTACGAATGAAAAGGAGACCTCCGACGTACTCCAGAAACTGAGGATAGTCAACGAGGCGGAAGAAAGCAGGGAGGCTGTCTGACTTTTTCAGGTCAGGCCCTCCGTACATAAGACTACAGAACTTCATTGAGCTTTGAGGAAATAAGCGCAAATATTCCCCTGTTTCGGTGTGAGAGTGTAACGATGGTAGAGCACTCGGCTGTTAACCGAGTTGTTGTAGGTTCGAGCCCTACTTGGGGAGCTTAAGTGAGTTCTTAGCGAGCGCAAGCCAGAGGCGCAGCGCGAGGTTAGAAGGAACTTATGCACAGCAGAACAGGCCGATAGACTTCATTGTTTATCGGTCTTTTTGCGTCCCTGGATTTTACTGTCACAATGTGGCAGATGTAACTTATTAACCATAATGCAGGATGCGCTGGGAGTGCGTGTTGCAGGTTTTCTGAAATCATGTACGCCGCAGAAGACAGAGTACAATCTTCAAGCTGCTGGGACAATGTCAGGAAAAAAGACAACGAGAACAGACCGGTTAATGGGAGTGTCCTGGCTGTCTTTTTTGATTGAAAATTTTGATGTGCCTGCCCGTCTTTAACGAGCCCGGCAGTCCGTGACATCAGTATCACACTTACCAAATGAGTGCTCTGCAGCTTCTTTTCATTTATTCTGTTTTGTTGCGGTACTGCAGCGGCGTTTGTCCGGTATATTTGCGGAAGATACTGGTAAAATGACTTTGACTGCTGAAACACAGGTATTCCGCAATATAAGAGATGGGCTTGTTAGAGTAGCGCAGTAAATCCTGAGCTGCTTTTATGCGCTCGGTATATAGGTATTCCATAACAGTCTGGCTTGTTGCAGATTTAAATTTCCTGCATAAATGGCATTTCGATATTCCGCATTCATTTGCGAGATCATCCAGGGTTATTGAACGATTAAGATGATCAAGAATGTAACTTTTTGCCTTTTCGACACAGGAAATATTGGTATTTCTGATCTTATGTTCATTCACGGCAGCTGCAAAGGTCATGCGGACTTCTGATTCCAGAAGAAGCATTTCCTGAAAGTTATCACACTGTGTCAGGCGCTGAAGAAGGGTGTCTGACAAAGAATAAGATGTTTTTTCAGGCAGGCCTCCGGCAATCGCCGCACGACAGGAGAGCACGATGGAGGATACTACGGAATATTCCCACTGCTTTTTTGGAATTTTAGACATTTCACCGATCATTTGCATTTGAATGATTGCGTCCGATGTAATTTCGCGGCGGATCGTTTCGACATCACCATCCATTACAGCCTGCATTTTTTCTTTCTCTACATCATAACCATATCGTTGCTGCTCAATTTCGGATTTTTCAAGCATGTAATTCTTCAAATCCCGGTTATTTTCCAACAAAGTAGGTCCCTGCGCCACATTGATATGAAGAAGTTCCCTCCCATTTATTTCTTTGCCGGTCATAGAATAAAAAAGGAAAGAAATAGCGTTGGAGAGGGTAATAAAATCACATTCAGGCAATGTGAGTGAAAAGCGCAGTCTGTGATGAATTCTGTATTGTTCAGAAAAAAAATTCCCGTCAGGGTAGAGGCAGACCGGTCCCATCGTAACCAGTTTTCCTGCAGGCACAGAGAACAGGACAGTAACGATCATATCAGATTCTGTTGCAATAAAGGGCTGGTTTTCTGCACACATATCGTGAAGCAGTGCAGGGAACAAAAGAGGATCTTCCTGCCATGGATCATGCTCCGAAAATCCCTGGCTGTACAGTAGTTTTTGCTCCTGTAAATCGTAAAGATGAACAGGAATATTGCATAATCCATAGAATTTGTCCAAAAGGAAAATAAAATTCACCAAAAATCACCTCCCTGTTTTATCTATTTTAACAGAATTTTCATACAAATCAATATCCTGCAAAAAAAATCAATATGATTGTATACGAAAAAGCTGCGCGCAAA
>JAJQCU010000086.1 GCA_021202575.1 Lachnospiraceae bacterium | reverse complement strand
AAGCAGCACCGGCCCCTCAGTGGCGGTCACCCCCTGGTACTGCATATCGTTTAAGCTGTCGTGAATACTCATTCCTTCCCCTCTCCGAAAAAATTACTCAATGGACTTGAGCGCCTCCGCCATATTGATCCGGCGAAGCTTGCCTCTCATCACATAATCCACAAAAATCGTAAATCCAAACACAATCACCGCCCCGTACAGGAAGCTTATCGGCTGTATTTTCATTTTAAATGAAATCATGTCAATGGTGATCTGGGACAGCACAAAGCTGGTCAGCCAGACGCCCATGGGCATGCCGCAGACGATTCCCATGGCCGAGAGCACCAGATTTTCCCGGAAAACATACTGCCTGACCTCTTTGGCATAAAAACCCAGCACCTGGATGGTGGCAATCTCCCGCACCCGCTCCTGAATATTGATATTGCTTAAGTTAAATAATACCACAAAGGCCAGCGCCCCGGCGCAGACGATGATCAGCAGCACAATGGCGTCCATGCAGTCCATCATGCTGTCCACCCTCTCGGCGGTATCCGACATGATCTCGATCTGGCTGACGCCGTCATAATCGGAAATTTCCGTGGAAAGCTCATGGGCGTCCACCCCCTCGCTGACCGACAGATAAACCGTGTTGGCAATCCACTCCGTATCAAAATATTCCTCGTAGGTCTCAGGGCTGATATAGGCGTAATGATAGACATAATTGTCAAAAATTCCGGCAACCGTCAGCGTCGCCTCATCGCCGTCTCCATAGGAAAAGGTGATCTCCTCTCCCTCCTCCACGCCGCATTCCTCCGCCAGCTGATCGCTGATCAGCACCTCACCAAAGCCGGGATAATCCAGCTCACGGTTATTCGCGTGCAGGCTGACCAGCTTAGTGACGCTCTCATCCGACGCGATCAGATACACGCTCTTGGTGGTGCCGTCCAAAGCCCCGCTCTCCACGCTCTGCTGGCGAAGCACGGCGTACTCCGACACCTCCGCGGAAAGCTCTCCCGCCAGCGCCTCCTCCAGCCCGCTATTGACCTCATTCTGGAAGGTGACCACCATATCCATCTGCTGAATCTCCTCATATTGATAATCGCAGATGTCCACCACCGAATCCCGGATGCCGAAGCCCGTGACCACCAGAGCCGTACAGCCGGAAATGCCCAGAATCATCATGAACATTCTCTTTTTATACCGGAAAATATTCCGCATGGTCACCTTGCCCATAAAGCTGAAGCGCTTCCAGACAAAGGGAAGATATTCCAGAAAAATCCGTTTGCCCGCCGGGGGCGCCTTGGGCCGCAGCCCCTGGGCCGGCGCCTGATTTACCTCCTGACGAAGGGCCAGGTAAGCGCTGCCCACGGAGCAGAGCATGGCCGCCGCGAAGGTAATCGCGAAAATCTGCGGGCTGAACGCCAGAATCAGGCTGCCAAAGCCATACATGGTGCTGTAGGCGTTCCAGATGACCAGCGGAAAGAGCACGCAGCCCCCGAAATATCCGATGACAGCGCCGCTCCCCGCGGAAAGAGCCGCGTAAATCAGATACTTGGACATCACGGCGCCTGTGCCGTAGCCCATAGCTCTGAGAGAAGCGATCTGCCCCCGTTCCTCATCCACCATGCGGGTCATGGTGGTGGAGCAGACCAGCGCCGCAATCAGGAAAAAGAACACCGGAAATACCTGCGCGATGGCCTCCACTATCCCAGCGTCGGCCTCAAAGCACACATAGCCCACCAGAGTGTCTCTGCCCAGAATATAAATCTCCGGCTCCTCCAAATCGGCAAGCTCCGCCCAGCCGTCGTCCAGCTCCTTTCTGGCGTCGGCAAGCTCCGCCCAGCCCTCATCCAGCTCCACCCTGGCGTCGGCAAGCTTCTGCTCCGCCTCCTCGATCAGGGCATAGAATTCCTCCAGCCCGTCCTCGTAGGCGGCCTCGCCATCGATCAACTCCTGTGTCGCGTCCCGCAGCTGCGCCCAGCCGTCCAGAATTTCCTGCTCCCCGTCCTCGATCTGTATTCTGGCGTCCTCCAGCTGCTGCCATGCTTCCTCCAGCTGCGCTTTCGCGTCCTCCAGAAGCAGTATTCCGTCATAATACGACGCCCAGCCGCTGGCCAGCTGATTCTCCCCGTCATAATACTCCGCCAGTCCCTGCTCGTACGCCGCCTTTCCCTCATAATAGGAGGCGAGGCCGCTCTCATATGCCGCGAGGCCGCTCTCATACTGCTCAATGACAGAGTCGATGGTACCTGACAGTCCCTCCGTCCCAATCAGCTCGAGGGCCGCCAGAAGGGTATCCGTATCCAGCCCGCTCTCCTCCAGTCCCATCAGTGATAAAAGCTCCGACAGGTCCACATCCAGCCCTGCGTCCAGATCAATGTCCGTGGTCTCGCTCAGGTAATCCTCAAGCTCATTCCCCAGATTCTCCTCCAGCCAGGCGAGGACTTCATCCGCGGAGACTGTGATCCGGCTTGCCGCGTTGTCAAACGCATCGCTCTCCTACAATAAGCCTGTCAGTTCATCCGGCGCATCGCTCTCCCCGTCTGTCCCTTCCCCGATCTGTCCCTGTATATTTCCGAAGGCTTCCCGCAGAGCCTCTCTTAACTCCTCATCGGAAATCATGTCCAGCAGCGTGTCCAGATCCACTGTCTCGTCCCCGCTGCTCTCCAGATATTCTAAAAGCTCTAAAAGCTCCGAATTCTCATCCAGATAAGACCGGATGCTGACGCACAGATTATAAATCTCCTCCGACGCCTCCAGCTCGGCCCTGCCCGCCTCCAGCTGCGCCCATGCCTCGTTTAACTGGGCCGCCGCGGACTGAAGCTGAGCCCAGCCAGAGGAAAGCTCGCTCTCCCCCGCAATCAGCTCGTCATAACCGGCCAGAGCCTGCGCCAAACCCTCCTCATATTCCGCGAGGCCCTCCTCGTACTCCGCAAGGCCCTCCTCATACTGCGCCTTCGCGTCCGCCAGCGTCTCCTCCGCGTCCAGAAGCTCCTGCCGACCGGACAGAATCTGCGCCCGGCCGTCCTCTATTTCCGCCCAGGCCTGGGCCAGCTCCTCTTCGCCCTCCGCCTTCTGCTCCTCAAGCTCCCGCTCACCGTCTGAAAGCTCCTGCTCCCCGTCCAAAAGCTCCTGTTCGCCCTCCGCGTAATCCTGCTCCCCTTCTAAAAGCTCCTGCTCCGCCTCAGACACAATATCGCTGTAGCGGGCATAGACCGTCACATTGGCCGTCTCCTTAAAAATCTCTTCCAGGCTGTCCACATACGCGTTATACTCATCAGAATAAATTTCCCAGTCCCCTTCCAGGGCTATGTACATCTCCGTGTAATACTCAAAATCCATGCTTTCAGGCAGCACATACATGAAGGAGGCCAGCTTCCCGTTACCAATGCTGGTGGTCCCCCGCTCCGTATTCATATAAAGAGGTGAAAAAACCTTTCCCACCACAGTGTAGCTTTCCGCGAGCGCGTCCAGCGTATCCTCCTCATTCCCATCGGAGAAGGTAATCACATCGCCGATCTCCACCCCCGTAAAATAAAGAGAATCGATGACGCACTCATCCGCGCTCTCCGGCATCCTGCCCTCCTCCAGCATCAGCTCATTGACGCCCTCGGTGATGCTGTGAACCCGGACAATCAGCTCTCCCTGGGAGGTCTCCACGATGGCGTCATAATAGACGCTTCCCACCGCCGCCTGCGTCTGGGGAAGCTCTTCCACCTTTTCAATATCCTCATTGTCAATGCCATAGGTGGACAAAATGCGGAAGTCATATAAATGATATTCCTCTGTAAAATACTGGGCAGTCTTGATAAACGCCGGCTCCGTAGCCATCAGCCCGCCAAAAAAAGCGGCGCCCAGCATGGTAATAATCATAATCGCCAGGAACCGCCCCATGCTCTTTTTGATTGAACGGCCCAGCAGCTTTCTCATCATGCTGTTCATATTGCTACCACTCAATCTCTTCCACAGGCGTGGGATTTTCATTCAGGTACATCTTGGATACCGTCCCGCTTTTCACCTGAA
>JAJQCU010000257.1 GCA_021202575.1 Lachnospiraceae bacterium | reverse complement strand
CTGCGAAATGCAGCCTGTTGCGAAATTGTTACAAATATGTTAATATGGGAAAGGCCAGAAGACAGCGCTGTCAGTTTTTCCGCGCACCCGGTGCGGAGGCTTAAGGACAGCTGGCGAAAGGAGGCTGCTATGAAGGAAGACGCAAAAGGAGGAAGAAAATTCCACACGATCACCGTCACAGGCAGTGATCCGGAAGAGAAAACGCTGACTTTTCAGCTGAGGGATACGACGATTTATCTGATTGTGGCCGCGGTCTGCGTTGTGGTTGGGGCTGTGCTGGGCTTCATTATTTTTGAGAGCAGGCAGGTGCTTGACATTACGGCGCAGATGACGGAGAAGCAGCAGACGCAGAGTGAGGAGTACGCGCAGCTTGCCGCCCAGTATGAACAGCTGGAGGGGCAGTACGCGGAAGAAATTCTGGAGAATGAGGATCTGGCAAGCCAGGTGGCGGCGCTGACAGCCACGCTTCAGGATAAGCTGGCGGCGGAGGAGGCGGCGGCCGCCCAGGCGCAGGAGGACGCGCTTCCCACGGGCTTCCCGGTAACAGGCACCAGCACTCCCGCGGAGCTTCCGGAGGGAGAGAGCGAGCTGGATGAAGCGGTCTATTATGAAGGCAGTGAGGGAGCCGTGGTGGTGGCCACCGGCGCGGGCACGGTGGAGCTGATCCGCGAGAACGCCTATGGCTATTATGAGGTACATATTGACCATGGCAACGGCTATGTTTCCATCTACACCAACACGGGAACGCCGCTTGTCAGGGAGGGCGGTACTGTAGTGCGGGGCACGCCCTTATATCTGATCCAGGAGGACAATACCATGATCAAGTACCAGATTACTAAGGATGACGCGCTGATCAACGTCTATACGATTATGTCTGTGGAGGGTTGAGCGCTTTTGCGCCGGTTCCCTGGGCCTGAGGAGAGCGTTCGCGTCGGGTGATCGGTTTTTTCACTTAGGATCCGTTTGCGCCGGGCGATCCGTTTTTCCCCCAGGATCAGTTTTAGCCGGGCGATCCGTTTTTTTCCTGAGGCTCTGTTTTAGCCGGAACGCCAAGCCGGCCAAACACCAGCGCGTAGCCGTCGTTCCCATAATTTAAGGAGCGGTTCACCCGGCTGATGGTGGCGGTGGAGGCGCCGGTTTTCTCAGTGATCTCCAGATATGTCTTTTTCCGGCTCAGCATGGAGGCCACATCATAGCGCTGGGAGAGGCTCGTAAGCTCGTTGACGGTACACAGGTCCTCGAAGAAGCGGTAGCATTCCTCGCGGGTTTCCAGGGACAGGATGGCGTCGAACAGCTGGTCGACAGCCTGTGTTTTCAGTTTTTCATTCATAATAAGATACTCCCGATCCGATAAGTGTGCTAAGGAACTGTTTAAGAATTGGTTTGCTGCCCAGAAGATACAGATACTTTAACACTGTAAAATTTTAACTTGTGACTATAAGATACTATCACAGCAAAGCGGAAAAGTAAAGCGCTGTCTGCGCAGCAACCGGATAACAGGTGAAATCATGACAATTAACACAGATAATTTACTGGAAAGCATTCTTGCCAGTCTGGACAGAGTGGATTACATCAGGGCGGAGGAGATTCCGGATATCGACCTTTACATGGATCAGGTGACCTCCCTGATGGAGGAACGGCTGAAATCCAGCGCCAGGTATGGGGATACGGACAAGATTCTGACCAAAACCATGATCAACAATTACGCCAAAAACGACCTTCTGCCCCCGCCGGTGAAAAAGAAATATTCTAGGGAGCACATCCTGCTGCTTGTCTTTATTTACTACTTCAAGGGCGTTCTTTCCATGGGGGACATCCAGAAGCTGCTGCAGCCCCTGACGGAGAAATATTTTCATAATGAAGATGGCGGGCGGACCCTGGAGGAAATCTATGAGACGGTTTTTTCCATGGAAAGTGACCGGGCCCAGGAGGTGAAGGAGGACGTAAAGGCGGCGTATGAGAGAGCGGGAAACCTGTTTGCGGATGCGGAGGATGAGGAGGCCGAAATGCTCAGAAATTTCGCCTTTATCTGCATTTTGAGCTTTGACGTCTACATGAAAAAACTGATGATTGAAAAAATAATCGACGGCCTGCCGGACCAGCGCCAGCCAAAGAAAAAGGATAAAAAGCAGGGGGATAAGAACGAATGAAATATCTGATGGATTTACACACTCACAGCATAGCGGGAGGACACGCCTACAGCACCGTGAAGGAAAATATGGAGATGGCTTATCTCCATGGGATGGAGGTCTACGGCCTCAGTGAGCACGCGCCGGCCATGCCCGGAGGGCCTCACGAGTTTTTCTTCGGCAATCTGAAGGTGCTGCCAAAGGAATGCAAAGGTATGCGGGTGCTGGCCGGGGTGGAGGCCAATATCATGGATCTGGAGGGAACACTGGATTTGCCGGAAAACCGGCTGAAGCTTCTGGATTATTGCATTGCCAGCCAGCATATTTCCTGTGTGAAGCCGGGAAGCGCCAGGGAAAATACGGACAGCCTGATTAAAGCGATGCAGAATCCTTATGTGTGCGTCATCGGCCACCCGGACGATTCCAGATATCCGCTGGAGTATGAGCGCCTGGTGGAGGCGGCCAGACGGTATCATGTGCTTCTGGAGGTCAACAACAGCTCCATGAACCCCTTAAACGCCAGACAGAACGCGGAGGAAAATATTCCTGCCTATATTGAATTGTGCAAAAAATATCAGGCGCCCATTCTTCTGGGAACGGACGCCCATTACTGTGACGCGGTGGGGATGTTTGACGAGGCGGACGCCATCTTAAAGCAGGTGGATTTCCCACAGGAGCTGGTCATCAATCTGGAGCCGGAACGGTTGTGGGGGTATCTGAAAAAACATGACGTCCGGTGACAGCCGATCAGATGGGCAATAAAAATCCGGGGGTCTGTTCAGCCCCCCGGTAATTTTTCGCTGTCAGTTTGGTTTAAAGATATAATAACCGCAAAGAACGCGGTTATTATCCCATTCGTCACTCGTCAATCGCAAAAAACGCGTTGACTCGTTTGCACTCATGAGTTTATGAGGCATACCCGCAGATGAAATCCAGAAACCGCAGGGCGGCGTCTGTATGCTCGGAGTAGATCATGATTGTGTAGATTACCGGCTCGCTGTAGTAGTAATTCTGATTAAATTCCGCGGAGGTGCAGACGTAATCGCCGGGCTCCGTGGTGGTGCTGATATAGACGCCCACAGCCACGGGCTGCTCCATGTCCTCAGGGGAGGCGTGGCCTGCCAGACCTTCCAGAACCAGGTCCTCGTATGTCAGCTCCTCACTGTCATAGTATCCGCTCTCAATTAGTGCGTAATCGATATAATAAAAATAATCAGAGTACCGTTCCAGCTGCTCCTTGCTCATGACCGTTGTCAGGTCAATCATGGAATCCGCGCTGGCATAGCTGTAGATGAACTCCTCCTCCGCAACCATCACATCCATCTCATTGGCGGCGATGCGGACGGCCAGCGTCTGGTAGGAATAGTAAGCCTCCGTGTTGTCTTCTGTCAGATCCAGGCTGCTGTCAATGGTGAGAGACTGCCCATCCTCAACCCCCAGATATTCTTCGACGGAGGCAGTATATTCGCTGGAGTCATAGACGGTGGCGCAGTTTAAAAACGCTACATACAGGATGCTTTCATCCTGGTGGGTGACGTCGAAGGAGATCCAGATGACCACCACCAGCGCGAAGGTGCCGCCGATGACGTGCCATTTATAATAATCCCAGAAATATTTCCATTTCTCTTTAAAGGTGCCGTGTTTGATTTTATCCCGTTCTTCCCGGAATTCGTCCATTACAGCCATAAAAAGTAAGCCTCCGTCGTTCATTTTTAATGGAATGGGGACCAGGCCGCGCACTCCGAAGCTACATTTACTCTAATCATTTTTATTTCTCTTGTCAATGAATGAAAAGAGAAACTTCCTAAAATTACTATAAATTGTTACTATTCACAGCCGACTTGTGAGATATAAGCAGACTCGTCAAGCGTAGTTTGC
>JAJQCU010000192.1:2929-4021 GCA_021202575.1 Lachnospiraceae bacterium | reverse complement strand
CGGGCGCGGACGCCGTCAGAATAGGTGCTGTATTGGAAACGGACGTGTTCTGGACTGCCGCAGGTGAAGCGCTTGCGCAGTCTGAAGCAGCGGCAGCATCGTTCCCGGGTATAGCTGGCTGACCGAAAATCAGGAAGGTGACGGTCTGTCCCTCAGCATGATCTACTGTCGATTCCAGCATCACAGTCGCGCTTTTGTAATCATGGGAAACCACAGGCGTGACTTTCAGACCATGTGCACCGTCCGCAAAGGAAAAATGCGCTTTTGGAACAGTCAGGAGAGATACCGGGCGGTACAGACCGCCATAGAAGGTAAAATCTGCTTTCTGGGGATAAACCCGGTCATTGTCGCTGTTATCAGCCGCAACGGCGAGAATATTGCTGGCGGGCGCATCAGGAGAGCCGGTTTGCGCCGATTCTGCACATGCCGTGTCGAAAACAGGGCTGTCCTTCTTTTGGGAGACACTCTGTTCTTTCCCTACGCATGCGGTTCCGCAAACAGAGGTGCCCTGATTTGCGGGTGCCGCAATATGTTCCGTCAGATTTACATAAAAAGTAGAATACCCGCCCTCATGATGGGCCAGGTGCACTCCGTTCAGATACACATCTGCGGTCATGGCCGCACCCTCAAATTTAAGCCACACCTCTTCATTTCCCTGTAAGGTTACTGGCTCAAGCTCACGCACATACCAACAGGTGCCGCGGTAGTAGTCGTTGCCGCCGTCCTGCCCGTCCACAGCGTTCCAGGTGTGGGGGATGTCTACGACCTCCGTGGGGCGCTCGCCCTTGGGGAAGGTGAGGGTCCAGCCGTCATTGATAGAGATGATTTCTTTCATGGGATACCTGCTTTCCTTTTCATTGATGTAGTGAAAAACCCGGAGCCGGGCGGAGCCAGACTCCGGGTAGGATACACGAGACAGACGGTTAACCGCGCACCTTGTCCACGATGGCGCGGGACTGCTTGCACAGGTCGATGATTTTCTCCCAGTTGCCGCTCTCGATGTCCTCAGCCTTGACCATGTAGCTGCCGCCGCAGGCCGCGATGACCGGGCAGGAGAGGTACTCCTCCAAGTTCTTCAGGGAGATGCCGCCG
>JAJQCU010000192.1:382-2919 GCA_021202575.1 Lachnospiraceae bacterium | reverse complement strand
CGGTAGTAGGCGTTGCCGCCGTCCAGCCCGTCCACAGCGTTCCAGGTGTGGGGCAGGGTGACGGGCTCTCCGGCAGTGGTCATCGCTTCGTTCACGTTGGCGGCGGTTTTTACAAACCGCCAGTTGTCGTTCAGTAATGTAATGTTTCTCATATAAACTCCCTTTTTCCGTAATTTATTCTCATTCCATCGGAATCAGGCACGGTGTATGACTGTTTAACATCATCCGCAGCACCCGGCAGGCACATTTACGTACAGTTGCTTCATCGAGTGTGCCATCCTCCAATGCCTCTGCGATCTGCTGTCTGTCATAGCCGTTGCCGGGCATGATCAGGTCGTTGCCGGCAGGTGCACAAAGCACGGGCGAAGCCGCTTTTTCGTTGGTGGAGCCCCAGTCGGTCATCACCAGGCCTTC
Source organism: Lachnospiraceae bacterium (assembly GCA_021202575.1). GTDB lineage: Bacteria > Bacillota > Clostridia > Lachnospirales > Lachnospiraceae > RGIG6307. The sequence continues at coordinate 2,505 of JAJQCU010000192.1, read as the reverse complement.
AAAGCCCCACTCACAGCGCAGAATGTCAGTCAGCAGGTCGTGGCTGTTGGCGGTGTAAACATGGTTTACCATGTTGTAGCTGCTCATGACGGTCGCAGGCTGCGCTTTTTTGACCGCGATTTCAAAGCCCTTCAGATAGATTTCTCTTAAGGCCCGCTCGGATACATTGGAGCTGATTCCGTTGCGGTTGTCCTCCGTGTTGTTGCAGCAGAAGTGCTTGACGCTGACGCCGCAGCCGGGGGTTGACTGTACGCCCAGTGTCAGCGCCGCAGCCATTTCTCCGGTGAGAACCGGGTCCTCGGAATAATATTCAAAGGTTCTGCCGCCTAACGGGTTGCGGTGAATGTTCATGCCGGGGGAAAGCCAGATGGTGATGCCAAACAGGGTCATTTCCTGCGAGACGGCCCTGCCGATCCGGGTAAGCAGCGGTGTGTTCCAGGTCTGTGCCAACAGAAGCTCTACCGGCCAGGCAGTGGCATAGCGGTAAACCATGGTACCATCCGTCGAACACATCCAGGATGCCATCTGCTTTAAAATTCCCCAGTTATAGCGCTCCGGAATGGTCGGAAGCGCAAAGGTGCCGTCCGCCTTTTTGCAGAGCCGGTTGGCGATATTGACGCCCGCGGGACCGTCGGAAAATACCACGTTGCGAACGCCTTTTTCTAACAGGTTCGTGGCGGTTTTTCCTGCTGCTCCGTGGATGTCCAGCGCACCGGCGGGAACCTGCTGCAACTCCCCGCCCATGAGCAGCTGAGATTGTTCTTCCAGAGTAAGCTTGTCTAAAACGGCAGTTTCCTCTGCGGTTTCTGCAACCTGAGGCTCGGAATAATCAAATTCCCGCGTGATCAGTGTGGACAGATCAAGAGCTGGAATGCATACAGAATCATTGCAGTTTTCATTTATGCTTCCGGAAGCTTCTTTGAAAGTTACCACAGATTTGTTTCCAGAGGTTTTCCCGACAACTGAAAACTCAGGGGCTATGGAACCTTCCCGGGACGGCGCCGACAGCTCCTCAAAATCATCCGTCTTCAGGCAGCAGTTTTTATGGCGCGACACTGCCTTCGCCTTTGCCAGCCTTATGACGGCGGCCGCCTGCGTATTGCGGCTGCAGTTGCCAACACGCACCACATAGTCACCTGCTTCTAGAATATAGGAAGCACTTTTCTCATCATAGCTGGCGCAGTCCTTGAAGTCAAAGGAAATCTCAGCGGCATACGTTTCCCCGGGAGCAAGGGAGGGCGTTTTTACAAAGGCCGCAAGACGCTGGTACTCTTTGTGTATGGATCCCCGCGGAGCAGAAACATACAGCTGCAGCACCTCTTTTCCTGAGACACTCCCGGTATTGGTGATTTCCACCTTCGCCGTCACCGGAACAGCAGAAGAAGTAACGGATGCCTCTGCACTCAAAACCTTCCCCTCAAAGTCTGTATAGCTTAAGCCGAAGCCGAAGGGGTAGCTGACCTCCTTCTCAAAGCTGTCGAAATACCGATAGCCAACATAGATTCCTTCTTTATAATATTCATTTTCCAGATCGCCGTTCAGATAACTGAACTCGTCGCCAAAGGGAATATCCTCATAACGCAGGGGGATGGTATCCGCCAGCTTCCCGCTGAAATTTTCCCGGCCGGAGAGGACATCTGCCAGCGCGTTTCCACCTTCCTCACCGCCCTGAACAAACTGCACCACAGCGTCAATCCCGGGAATTTCATCCAGAAAGCCCAGATCCAGGGTGCCGCCGATATTGATAATCAGAATGGTGTGGGCATAATTTTCCGCGACTGTAATCAGGTTCGCGCGTTCTGTATCCGTAATATAATAATCACCTTTTTCCAGCTTCCGGTCATTGCCTTCACCTGCCTGGCGCATCAGCACATACACTGCAGTGTCCGTATCACTTTCGGCAATATCCTGTGCGTCGATAAGCCGCCCGGAGGGGTAGCAGTAGACGAAGCTGTGGGCCAGCGGAATGATCAGCATGGGATTGGTCATTCCCTTAATTTTTTCTTCCACCATGTCCACATAGGCCTGATAGGTGGCGTCATATTCCGCGTCGTAGTCGTTAAGCCACCGGGAAGTGGTGATTTCATATCCCGCGTTTTTTAAGCCGTCCTCGATATTGACGC
>JAJQCU010000192.1:0-372 GCA_021202575.1 Lachnospiraceae bacterium | reverse complement strand
CTGTAACGTTCCTCCACGCTGCCGATGCCAATGCCGCCCTTGACAGTCTTTCGGGCCCCCATGCCGTAGAGGGCGATTTTGTTGTTCTTTAATGGAAGGGCATTCTCGTTTTTTAATAAAACAAAGCCTTCCCTGGCGGCTTCCCGGGCCAGCGCGCGGTTTTGAAGCTCCAGTTCGGATGGTTCGGGGGATAATACTCCGTAAAATTCGTTCATGGTCAGTCTCCTTTACGTATTATGTGCTATTATAATGAGGCAGGATTGTTGTGTTTGCCATTCAAAGAATAATGAATACGGCTCTTCCCGCGCATTTTCTGCATGTTAAAATCAGAAAAACAGGGGTTCAGTCTTTCACATTGGCATTGTAACAGGG
>JAJQCU010000046.1 GCA_021202575.1 Lachnospiraceae bacterium | reverse complement strand
TTCCACCAGCTCGGCGATGGCCTGTGGCTGGTCGCCGGTGGGTTCGTATTCTTTGTGCAACTTGAACAACATTTCTGTTTTTTTACCTCCCAGGTGCCCCTGAATAAAAGTTCGTCTATTGGCCAAAAATTCGTAACCGGCCGCTTTTTGGGCCTGGTCTATAGGCGAACTTTTTGCTCGTTACGAATGAAAGTCACCTAAACCCGATTTTCAAAACGCCGCAACACCCTATAATACAAGGCAAAACTGACTGTTCTGAAAGTCACCGGATATCACAGCCGCCAAAGGAGCAGTCATTCGCCCGTCGATCGCCAAATATACACAGGCTCGCGTACGCAAGATATGCCCTGCGGATGTACACTCATGGAATTATAACACGAAAAGTGCAAAATGTATAGCCGCAAGTTAGAACATTTGTTCTTTTTCTTGCGGCTATTACTTTCCGGTCTGATTCTATTCCCCGAAATAATCTTCCGGTCTGATTACGACATCAATATTTTCTGTCAGGAGTTCTTCGTCATCCTCTTCCCTGGGAAGAACCTCTTCAATAAACGGCTGAAGCTCATCCACACAATCTGCTATAATTCCCTTCTTATCACCATACACATCCATCGTGATCAGTTCCTTAGAATGCCCCATCAGCTTTGACACTGCCTTTGGATTGAAGCCATTTTTCAGGAGGATAGTGCAAAAAGTGCTGCGGAGATCATGCCAGCGAATATTCGGCAGGTCATTGTCCTTTAACAATATCTTATATTGCTTCCAATGAAAATGATTAGTCATTGGCCTTGCTTAACTTGAACAGCATATGAAATCCAAATCCTGGAAAGTATTTGGACGGCGGCTCCGGTTCTTTTCGTATATCTTCCGCTGCTCCAATATCGCCTCAAATACATAATCCGGTATCGGCAGTATTCGATAACTGGAGGGCGTTTTCAGACCGACTTCCTGTTTTGTATAGGTCTTTGGCTCAAAGTCTTCTTTTTTCGTGTTAATCTTTTTACCCAGCTGTCTTTCCACTGTGAGCGTCCGGTTAATATAATCGACATCCGAATATTTTACTCCATTGATTTCACTTCTTCGGAGTCCCATCAGAGCATTGAACAATACCTGCATATGTATCGGTGTATCCCTGCTTGCTTCCAATAGAATTTGAACCTGCTCCATTGTCAGCGTTTTCTGGCCATCCACATATCTCGTATGGTATGGCTTCTTTTCCACCTTTTTGGGCAGGTTTACTTCAAGAGTTGGATTTTCTGCAATAATCTTCTTTTCTACGGCCTATCGAAATGAGACGATCCTGACCGTCTTCACCAGCCCTCCGACAGATATCGAATAATCCGCGGTTTCATTATATAATTTCTGCACATCACTGCGATTGATCTCTGAAATTTTCCTGCTACCCATGGCTGGAATAATATGATTATAAACCATACCGCGATATGTCTCATAGGTTTCGTTGCTGTCCACACGATTCAAGATATCTTCTTCCACCCAAAACGTCAAAAAATCCTTTACTCTGACATTTTCATAAACCACATACTTGCCGGAATAAAGCTCTCCAAGAGTCTTGTCTCTGGCGTTGCTCCTGAATTGAACCCAGCTTTCTGCTGGGTTCGCTCTGTTCCATCCATATATTTCAGTATGATGCGATATCCATATTTCCCTTTGATCTGCATCACACCCTTTACTTCCCAATCCACAAATTTCTGCAGGTTCAGATCCAGCACCTTATCACACCGCCTTTCAGGTTTCCACAGGCACAAACGCCTGATTCATAAACGCCAGAATATTCTCATTCTCATCCATTACATCACAATAATACTCAAGCCTTTTTCCAAATTCTACCTGATCAAAATACATAAAGTCCTCCTTCCGCGTCCCCGGTTGAAGGACCTGAAGGACTTTTACCGTCATATGAAGCAGGAAAACCGCGAAAAAAAGCGCCGCAGAAATCGAAATGGGTACAGATATTCTGTACTCATTCCGGCTTCATACAGCGCTTGAAAGACTTCGGTTAAAACCGGCTCCGCTTGCACGATTTAAAGTCGTAATGATATATTATTTTTTGTCTGTATATTCGCGGTGATACCGCTTCATTCTCCTGAAATAAGCGAGGTTAAGGACTCCATCAAATTTGCATTTCCGGCACTTTATCCGGATATGTCCGCTCTTGTCCCCATATACTCCTGCAATCAGATAATTGCAGACGGGGCAACGAAGCTCCCGCTCCGACATTTCCTCCACCTCCCTGCGGGAACGCAGGAGTTTATCCACTATATCCTCATCCGGCGCGGGATATTTGTGGTTTAATTCCATGTCATACAAAAGGCACCACCCCCAGTTTCAGGTTCATCGACAGATATTCCTGGATATCCCGGTATTCTAAAAGCTTCAGCTCCTTTAACCGGTAAAATAATGCCGTCCAGGACGCCCCTATACTGTCCGCCATCCTCTGCATGGCAATCTTTTCCGTGTTTGCAAACACGGTGCTGCCATATACCGGAAGCCGGTCCATGCCGGCATACCTGCGAAGAGCGCTGCATACCGTATACTTGGGCATTAAAAGGACTGCCCCTAACCTGTCCGTCTGTGTTTCCCGCATATTGCAGAACTGCTCCAGCTCCTTCATCGAATACTCCCGTTCACAGTCGTATTCCATCCGGAAGGCCGCCTCCATGGGACTGTGCCGCTCTAAAAGCCAGTGGGCTGCTTCATGCGCCAGCGTAAACCTGCGCCTGCCAGTCTCTTCCTTGCGGAGAAGAAAACTATCAAGCACGATTGTCCCCTTACTGTATACCTTTGAAACTTTCTGCCTGCCTCTGTATATCCGCAGCGGCGTGCCGCCCGGACACTGTCTTTCACGCGGTCAATCATGAAAATACGACCGTCCTTCCAGCGGATCCACCTCGGCACCATTTTCCCCGCTGAGGTGAATTCCACATCCACGTCTACATATACCTTACAGCTTTTTGCTTCTCCCATCTTTCTTCACCTCCCAATCATGCGGCTGGCGCATTTATCCGACATAAGCGCCGGTCCGGTTGCCCCTTTCCATGTACCCGTGCGGGTGAACCGTATGGTCCTCCTTCGCGTTCACCGCCGCCAATGTGCGGTCCCGGTACATCATCCCGCGCTGAACGGCATAGAATCCGAACCGCCTGCGGATATCATCCACCGCCACATCCATCCTATGCTGCTTCTCCCGGCTCTCCTCGCTGATAAATAAGTCCAGCTGCGCGGAGCAGTCATCCAACACCAGAGACGAGACTCTCACCCCAACACTTCTAATCGGCTTTCTCCAACGGTAATTTCCCCGGAATAGCTGCATGGCTGCCGAAGCAATCTCATTCGTGATGTTGGTCGCCATACTGAGTTTCCGCTGCCAGGTGAAGGAATACAGCTCATTATCCCGGACGGAAATCTCGACCACATCCCCTTTGAAATGATTCTCCCGCAGCCTCGCGGACACGCTCTCAGCCAGCAGATATACGATAATGGAAACATCCTCCTCGCACACCAGGTCTCTCGGCGTGGTCGTGCTGTTGCCGATACTCTTGATCGGGGCGGAAGTATTCTCCAAGCTGACCGGCGTCTGATCCTCCCCGTTGGCAAAGACACTCAGGACATACCCCATCTTGCCCAGCCAGCAGTGAAGAAGCTTTGGGTCAGCCGTCGCCAGATCTCCAATGGTGCGGATTCCGTAGAGGTTTAACTTCCGTTGCGTCGCCCACCCTACATAGAGCAGGTCCTCCACCGGGAGCGGCCAGACGATCTGCTGATAATTCTCACGGCTGATCTGCGTGATGGCGTCCGGCTTTTTGTAATCGCTGCCGAGCTTGGCGAAGATTTTATTCCAACTGACACCAATGCTGACTGTAATGCCCAGTTCAAACTTAATCCGGCTGCTGATCTCCTGCGCAATCTTCATCCCATCGCCTTTGATCGAACAGCTGTCCGTGACATCGATCCACGATTCATCCACGCCGAACGGCTCCTGCATGTCTGTATAGTCTGCGTAAACCTCGTGTGCCAGCCTGGAAA
>JAJQCU010000271.1 GCA_021202575.1 Lachnospiraceae bacterium | reverse complement strand
GGGTCTATGGGGAAAAGAAGGACGCGGAGAAGAAAACCACGCCCCTGCTGGTCCCCTATGGCGATTTGCCGGACAGCGAGAAGGAATACGACAGGAATACAGCTTTTGAAACGTTAAAGCTGATTGTGAAGCTGGGGTATACCATCAGTAAAGGCGGGGATGCCTCATGACCTTATGATGGCCCTCCGGCCATATAGGTTACTTCTTCCCGGGGCTGGGCAGTTCCCGCCGTTGCCCGGCTTTGGGTACTGTATAAAAAACAAGTTATAAGAAATAAAGCAATGGCCGTCAAAGGAAAAGAGTACACCTATACAGATAAACGCGGTGTGCAGGAGCTGGAAACAGAACAGCGGACGGCATACGGGGTTTATGATGAGCTGGTAGGCAAACTGGTCTGCGAGATGGCGAAACAGGGCGGGGCGCCGAAGGATGAAAATTATGACTATACCCTGTTGTCCGCTGATAAAAAGAAGGAAGAGCGGAAAACCTGGTTAAAGGAATGCAATTACGGCATGTGGTTCGCGGAAGGGGCAGCGCTGAGGGATAATGAAATCAGGCAGCAGCTGTGTGACAAGATATGCCGCCTGCTCCCTGAGGAAAAGAAGGCGTCCGTTACAGAGGAAAAGCTGGATGATTTTATTACGCTGCTGCTGTCGCTGGATTATTTTCTGGGGGAAAGGCCCGGCAGCGCGGAGAAGGGGAAGGTCACCAGGACTTCCATGATTGTCGCGTTTTATTATTATTACAACGCAAGGTGGGAGAACCGGCTTACGGATAAGGGCGTCCCGCAAAAGGACCGCGCCAGGGAAGGGAAAAATTTCCATGATGTGTTCCGTGAATTCGCGGGCCAGGTGGACCCATATCTTGAAAAGGCTTATTACCAGCCTTTGAATGGGAAAAATATTATTGACCTCCTGGCCGTTTTTTCCTCTTATGCGTATATAAACGATTTTATGATACAATGAGGTATGTATGATAACTGTGTTAAACAGGATGGGGACATTCCATTCAGACAATAACGGTGAGAACCAGGATTCTGTTTCTTACGGGGAAAATGAAAGATTCCAGGTAATCTCGCTGGCGGACGGGGTGTCCTCCTGCGATGAGGCAAAATGCGGCGCGGAAATTGCAAGCAGCGCAATTACAAAGCATTTCCTGGAAAAAGGGGATTTTTTCTTAAGCTTTCAGGAAAAACAGGTGGCTGAGTACGGGCTTTCCCATATTTTATACCAGTTAGGGCGGCAGGCGGAGGCGGATTCCAAAAACGTCACGGAGTATTCCAGCACCATCGCCAGCGTCCTGGTTGACCAGAAGGCGGGAAAGATGCTCTGCTTCAACCTTGGGGACGGCATGGTTCTGGCAGCGGGGGACGGGAAGTGCAGGGTGATAGCCCTGCCTTCAGACAGCAGCCAGGGGTGCTGCGTCACTACAACCCGGGAGGCGGAGGCAGAGGTTTTTGTAAAGGTGCTTGACCTGGGCCCTACAGAGTCCATCGTGATCTGCTCTGACGGGGCGTGGAAGCAGATGTACCGCAAAAACAGGCTGAAACCGGAACCCGCCTATTTTGTGGGGCACAGCGAGTATGCCCGGCTGAAGGATTTTCTGGAAAAACAGGACTGCTTCGACGCCTGCAGCTTTGTGGCATTGGATTTACGAAAGAAAGGCAGGAGAAAATCAGCATGAGCAACAGACAGTATCTGGAGAAACAGGAACAGATTTTACTTTGCATTAAGAACAGCCACGGGACGCTGAAAAGGACGTTCAAGATTGGGGACATGATAAATGATAAAGGCGCTTTCTGGAAGCAGGAGGAAATCAGCGACATTGGCCATACGCTGAAAAGGATCATCAATGGGACTTATGCCAGTGAAAATTGAATAGCTTACAATACCTATGGAAAGACTGGGAGATGGACTCCCGGTCTTTTTTTTACCCCCCGAAAAGCAAAATTGAAAAGTGTGATATAAAGGGTATACAAACAGAAAATGCGGCAGCCTGAACCTGCAGATGATCAGCTGGGGTAAGCACCTGTGCTTATGAATTAGAAAATTATATATCCAGTCCGGAGGGCTAGGGAAAGAGGAAAAGCAAATGGAATTGCAGAATGAAGAGAAACTGGATGGCCTGCAGCACAGGCTGGATTCAGAACTGATGGTCGGCATGAAATCAGCTGTCAGCCTGGCGATGGAAAAAGAATATCAGAGGCTTATGGAACAGAAGGAAGGACGGGATATTCAGCATGTATTCCTGACAGGGATGGCCTTCTTGTATGGGTATGGGATGGAACAGAATATTTCCCATGGGGAGGAGCTGGTTCAGATTGCAGCCGAGGCCGGCCTGCCTGAAGCCATGGAAGCCCTGGGAATGCTGTATGACAGCGGCGAATTGACGGACCGGGACTACAGGAAAGCCGCAGGATGGTGGGATAAACTGACAAACTATTGGGAAGATAAATTCGGGGAGGAGTATGGGGAAGAGGAAGGCGTCAAAGTGGTCAGGGCATCAAGAAGGGCGGGGGAAGACTGGCTGCAGGTAGATGAATATTTCGATGCAAAGATGTCCTATTATAGCATGAATACCGCAGCATTGATACTCTACCTTGTACATTCCGGAGAAAGACACCATAAGGAACTGGAAGAAAGTAATATCAATATGGGGAATATGTGCAAAGTGGAAGGAAAGGAGGAGGATGCAAAGATATGGTATAGATCCGCTCAGAATTTAAGGGAGGATTATGATGGACAATAAGCGGAGAATTTCAGGCAGATTTCGGAAAAAAATGTCAATGTGACTCATGGAAGGAGGAAGATTTTGAATGGCTGAGAGTAAAGGAAAAAGCAATGTAATCAGAATTTTATTATTTACCCATCAGGTCGGGATATCCGGGCGGGATTATGGGCCAATCATCCCTGACGGCATGTTCCTGGGCCAGGCAGATAGGGAAGCAATGAAGAAGCGCCTGCTTACAGACCTTTCCTGCAGGTATGATGAGGACATCCTCAGAAAGCTTTATTTATCTTCTGAGAATGTCAAAGAGTACATGACAGAAAGACACATCTACGATCTGTGCAAAAATAATGACCATAACCTGATATTCCGATTTGGGTTGAAGTACTATGGCTGGTCTTCCGATTTTAACACCATGGCGGAGGTAAGGGAAGCCTGGCCCGTCTGGCGGGGTACTCTTGGGATTATGCTTGAAAGCACGCCGCATTCCACAGCAGGGCTGAAGCGCTATTACAGGGAGCGGCTAATTATGTTTGACCCTGATGATGAAGAAAAACGCAAAAATAAAAAGATCAAAATCCTGGAGGGTGAAAAGCTTAACCAGCTGCTTCAAAAGGCATGGGACGGGGAGGAAAATGATGGATAAAACAGAACACAAAGAAAAATTGGATAAGTTATTTCAGAAAGAAAAAAATACCGTAACAGGCCGGACAGTAGTAGACCTGAAGGAACTGTATTCCTCAAAAAAGCTGGCGGGCCTGATCCTGACAAACCCTAAGCTGCCGGTGGTGCCCGTTTTCCAGGGCCTGGAGATGGGCAAGGGTGATTATGCCTGGTTTACCTGCTTTTATGACGAGCCCTTTGTGGGCGAATACTGGGAAGACCTGTGGGGGCGTGCGCTCCATATCAAATTGCCGGAAGGTACATCATTCCTGTTCGGATTGGATGAGATGCTGGAAGCGGTGAATGATTATTACAGGGATAATTTCAGCCTCAGTTCCATAGAAGAGGAGGAGCTTAAGAAAAAGTATGAGGAGATTATCTGGGAAAAGGCGATCATTCTGCCAATATGGCATATAGATAAAGATCCGTATAGCCTTTAATGGCATTGTGTGGAAAGGAGGACAAATTATGTTAATAATTATAATTCTGTTATTCCAGCACCAGGTTGGACTTTTTGGCCGGGATTACGGGCCGGTCATCCCGGATGGCATATATAAACGGCGGCTCGATGGGAAGGAGGTAAAGCAGCGCCTCCTTACTGACGCCACCGCCAGGTGTGACAGCGACATTATCAGGGGCATGCATTATCATGCAGAGGATATCAA
>JAJQCU010000268.1:2254-4066 GCA_021202575.1 Lachnospiraceae bacterium | reverse complement strand
GTTCGGCAGATATGGAGTATGCGTATTTAGTGTATGAAAGGATAGTTGTAGTGTGTTATGATTGATATTCATTTACACTTTGACGGTTCGTTATCTCTGGAATTAGTGGCCAGACAGGCCAGAAAGCAGAATCTTCCATATGCGAACTTATCAGAAGAAGAATTGAGAGACCGTATTGTCTGCCCGCTGGACTGCGCCAGTCTGAATGATTTTCTAGCGAGGTTTGAGATTCCGCTGGAGATTTTGCAGACGGCTGACAGCTTGAGTGAGGCTGTGGAGGCGGTTCTTGGGACGCTCAAAAGCCAGGGGATTCTGTATGCGGAGCTTCGGTTCGCGCCTCAGCATCATACCCGGAAGGGGCTGACGCAGGAGGAGGCGGTGCTGGCGGCACTGGAGGGTCTGAAAAAGGGGCTTTCCGACGGGAAAATCATGGCGCAGCTGATTCTCTGTGCCATGCGTGGCGATGGAAATGACGCCGCGAATTTTGAGACGCTTGAGCTGGCCGCGAAGTATCTGCACAGGGGCGTGTGCGCCTTTGACTTGGCGGGGGCGGAGGCTCTGTTTCCCACAGAACGCTATCGGGCTTTGTTTGCGCGGGCAACGGAGATGGGGGTTCCCTTCACTATCCATGCCGGGGAGGCGGCGGGGCCGGAGAGTGTGCGTGCGGCACTGTCCTTTGGGGCGAAGCGGATTGGACACGGGACGCATGCCATAGAGGATCCGGCGCTGGTGGAGGAGCTGAAGGAAAAGCAGGTGGTGCTGGAGTGCTGTGTGATCAGCAATGTGCAGAGCAAATCTGTGGAGAGTATTGAGAAGCACCCGGTGAAATATTATATGGAGCAGGGCCTGAAGGTTACGCTGAATACGGACAATATGACCATCTCCCAGACCAGCATGGCGCGGGAGGTAAGCTATGTGAGGGAGAAGCTGGGGCTGACCCCGGCAGAGGAAAAGCAGCTTTATCTGAACGCTGTGGACGGCGCTTTTCTGGATGAAGAATCAAAGGAGGAATTGAAACATGCTGTCGCCAAAGCTTTTTGACCATACCATATTAAAGGCGGACGCTACAGAGGCGTCGGTGAAGAAAATCTGTGACGAAGCCAGAGAATACGGCTTCATGAGCGTTTGTGTCAACAGCTATTACACTGCTTTCGTGACTGAGCAGCTGAAGGGGAGCGGTGTGAAGGTCTGTTCCGTCATCGGTTTCCCCTTAGGACAGATGAGCACAGCTGCAAAGGCGGCAGAGACTTCGGATGTGGTGGCAAACGGCGCCGACGAAGTGGACATGGTGCTGAATGTGGCTGCTCTGAAGGATCAGAAATATGATTTTGTAAAAGAGGATATCCGCGGCGTAAAGGCTGCCTGCCAGGGAAGGCTTCTGAAGGTGATTCTGGAGACCTGCCTCCTGACCAGAGAGGAGATCGTGAAGGCCTGCCAGCTTGCCGAGGAAGCCGGGGCGGATTATGTGAAGACGTCCACTGGTTTTTCCACAGGAGGCGCCACCGCGGAGGATGTAGCCCTGATGCGCGCCACTGTCGGTGACCGTCTGGGCGTTAAGGCCAGCGGCGGCATCCGGGATACGGCAAAAGCTGAGGCTATGGTTGCCGCGGGGGCCTCCAGAATTGGGGCCAGTGCCACGATTTCGATTTTAAGTGGAAACTGATTGCAGAATTTCAAAGGATAATTTCGGAAACTGGTTGAAAAAGTAATATATTCGAAAATGGAATGCATAAAGGAAAGGCAAACTATGGACAACGCATTTTCAAGCACCTCACAATACGTAGCCAGCGAGCAGCTCTTAGCCAGCGTCAA
>JAJQCU010000268.1:0-2206 GCA_021202575.1 Lachnospiraceae bacterium | reverse complement strand
CCATCGCTCTCGAAAAGCCCCTTCTGATCAAGGGTGAGCCCGGCACCGGCAAGACCATGCTGGCTCAGGCCGTGGCGGATTCTATTGGCAAGCGGCTGATCATCTGGAATATCAAATCCACCACCAAGGCCCAGGACGGCCTGTATATGTATGACACCATTCAGCGTCTGTATGACGGGCAGTTCGGCGAGGAGGGTGTCAGTGATATCGCCCGTTATATCAAGCTGGGCAAGCTGGGGGAGGCCTTTGACAGTGAGGAACAGGTTGTTCTGCTGATCGATGAGATCGATAAGGCGGATCTGGAATTCCCCAATGACCTTCTCTGGGAGCTGGACCAGATGGAGTTTTATATCCACGAGACGAAGCGCACCGTGAAGGCGAAGCACCGTCCCATTGTGATCATCACCTCCAACGCGGAGAAGGAGCTGCCGGACGCGTTTCTTCGCAGATGTATCTTCCATTATATTGATTTCCCGGATAAGGCGCTGATGGAAGAGATTGTCAGGACTCACTATCAGGACGTGGAGCAGCATCTGTTGGAGGACGCCATGAAGGTTTTCTATGATATCCGCGACATGAAGGATATCCGCAAAAAGCCCAGCACCTCGGAGCTTATCGACTGGATTAACGCCCTGCAGCTGGGCGGCATTCCCACGGAGAAGATCAGGAAGGAGCTGCCCTTTGTGGGAGTGATCGTGAAAAAGGACGAGGATTTGGAGATTGTGAAGCAGAAGATCAACCATTTCTAGAGGTTACGTTCGCAGCTGTTTAAGAAACGGACAAAAGTTCAAAATATATGAACTGTTTCCGGAGAGTTTATATAGCAGAGGAGAACAGCTGGAGGAAAAATCATGTTTCAGAATTTTTTTGACGCGTTAAAAAAGAAGGGTCTGAAGGTAACTCTCAGCGAGTGGCTGACCTTCCAGGAGGCTTTAGATAAGGGGCTGGCGGGCAGCAATATGACGCAGTTTTACTATCTGGGCCGTTCCATCCTGGTGAAATCCGAGACAGAGTTTGACAAGTATGACATGGCCTTTGAGGAGTGCTTTCTGCCCGCTCATAAGGAGACCGAGATCAGCAAAAATATGCTGGAGTGGCTGAATAAGGAGGAGATCAATGACCTCTTTCATGAGATGCAGCTGCACGAGATGAACCGGGTGGAGGAGGTCACCATTGATAAGGAGATGGTGGAGGAAACCTTCAAGGACCGGCTGCGGGACCAGGACAGCGAGCACAACGGCGGCTCCTACTGGATCGGCACCATGGGCAAGACCTCCTTCGGCAACACCGGCGGCAATATCGGCGGAATCCGGGTGGGCGGCTCCACCGGCTATCAGTCCGCGTTCTCCGTGGTGGGCGCCCGCAAATACCGGGATTTCAGAGATGACAGGGTGATTGACAACCGGCAGTTTCAGATGGCGCTCCGGAAGCTTCGCCAGTTCAGCTCCAAACTGGATATCCCGGAGACAGAGCTGGACATCGACAACACGGTGGACAAGACCTGCAACCAGGGCGGCGTGCTCCATATCGTCATGAAAAAGCCCCGCAAGAACGCCGTCAAGCTGCTTCTTTTAATGGATTCCGGCGGCACCATGATTCCCTACAGCAGCCTGCTCAATGAAATTTTTCAGTCGGTACACAGGGCCAACCATTATAAGGACGTCAAGACCTATTATTTTCATAACTGCATTTATTCCCATGTCTACAAGACGCCGGAGTGCGAGAACGGTGACTGGATTGAGACGGAATGGCTTTTCCGGAATCTGGACAGCGATTATAAGGTGATCATTGTGGGTGACGCGGCCATGGCTCCGGAAGAACTTTACAGTACCACCGGCAACTATCGCGGCCCCAACGGCGGCCTGTCCGGCTGGGAGTGGCTGCTTTTAGTGACAAAACATTTCAAAAAGGTCGTCTGGCTCAATCCCAAGATGGCCCCCGGCGACGCCCCCTGGAGGGAGGCGGAGACCGCCATCAAAGGGCTGATTCCCATGTACAAGCTGACCGTGGACGGCCTCAACCGCGCCATGACAAAGCTGATGGTGAATAAATAATCAAAATCCAAAGAGGGGAATAATAAATTAAAGAATTTTTTACTCGAGCTTTAAAAACCCGGATTGATTAGTTCACCTCTTTATGTTATCATTCCTATAAGGTAATATCTTTTTCGGAGATTAGAAGGTGATGGCTGCGTAATGAATAATCC
>JAJQCU010000168.1 GCA_021202575.1 Lachnospiraceae bacterium | reverse complement strand
ACGGCAGTTCCATCAATTGTTTTCATCTGTAAACGGGAGGGTTTTACATGAGAAAAAGAAGAAAAATTACACGAAAATTTTATAGGGAGAGCCTTCCTGTAGAAAAAAACAGGCTCCCGGCAGCCCGGTCATAAAACCAAAGCCTCGGGAGCCTGTTTTTATATAGTTTTTATTTTGCGGAGAAAAGCTTTTCCAGCGTCCTCACCAGATCCGCGTCGCCTTCCACCTTCAGCCGCCCGGCCGCATAGGCTGTCACCGGAGTCAGACTGCCGTTACAGAGCGCCAGATATGTGACTGCGCTGGCTGTGAACACGCCGTTTTTATCATAATAATCGTAAGGTTCCACATCCCCCTTCCCATTGTCTGCTTCCACATAAAACACACCCTTCAGGTCAGTGATGTGAAACTCAAATGCCGCTCTGCCGGGCACTGTCACCGCGTCCTGCTGCTCCAGCTTATCCTTTATCTGAGGAAATAATTCCTCAAAGGTGATCTTTTTTTCAACCTGGTCCACATCCTGCTTCCGCATTTTGTCCTTTTCCATTTTGGCGATTCTCCCTTTTTCAAATTTTTTGTCTTTCCGCCGCGCAGCCGCCAACGCCGCCGATGCCAAAAACGGCAGCCTTCGCGTTCTTCAGCCGCTCCGGACCCTTTTTACCGACTAATAGCTCCGTTCCGGAAAACCAGTCTGTCACAGTCACCCTCCCTCATCGTAGTCGTCAAGGAAGGAATGCCTCTCTCCCTTATATTTATACCCCACCATGGTGTCCAGACTGACGGAATGAATGCTGTTAAAAATGCTCTTTTCTATGTTGGGATTGTCCCTCTTCAGCCTCCTGATCAGGGTCTTGATCTCCTGGCGCTTGGAGCCGCCGCCCCCATTGTCACAGCTGGTGCAGTTCTCCGTAAAGCGGCAGGCGCACTGAATAAATTCCAGCTCATTGTACCGCTTCCAGGCAAGAATATCGTCCTCATGGACGCAGTACAGCGGCCGGATCAGCTCCATCCCCTCAAAATTAGTGCTGTGAAGCTTAGGCAGCATGGCCTGCAGCTGGGAGCCGTAAAACATACCCATGACCGTGGTCTCAATGACGTCACTGAAATGATGGCCCAAAGCGATTTTATTGCACCCCAGCTCCCTGGCCTTACTGTAAAGATAGCCCCGGCGCATTCTGGCGCAGAGGTAACAGGGATTTTTGTCCGTGCTGTTGGCCACCTCAAAAATATTGGTCTCAAAAATGGTGATGGGAATTTGCAGAAGCGCAGCGTTGCTCTCGATTTTTCGACGGTTCAGTTCGTTATAGCCTGGATCCATCACCAGATACACCAGTTCAAAGGGACAGTCGCTGTGGCGCTGCAGCATCTGCATCAGCTTAGCCATCAGCATGGAATCCTTGCCGCCGGAGATGCAGACGGCGATTTTATCCCCCTCCTTGATCAGCTCGTAGGTCTTGACCGCCCGGGTAAAGGGCGCCCAGATTTCCTTATGAAATTTTTTGGTCAGGCTGCGTTCTACACGCTGGGCGTATCCAAGTTCACGGGGCATTGATTTTTGTCGCTCTCCCACAAATAAGCTTCTACGATTTTACTACATCTCAGCGGGAAATGCAACCCGACTTTAAATGCTGAATGTCCTGATCACATCCAGGAAATAAAAGCAAGCCACGTGAATTACAAAACACCAGGCAAAGTACAAGAAGCCCGACAATCAGCAAAGTGATCTGTTCACGTTTTTGGGCTGAATTCCTTCTGATGCCAATAGAAACTGCACAACCACCCGCCAAAAACAGCAAAATCAATATCTATACACTCCATGCAGTCATGAAAATGACCGTTTCCCCGTCAATTCCTGATAACAGTCATCGAAAACATGCAGGAATTCCTGCACTTCCTGCTCAGTTGTCCGATAGCTTAAGCTGATTCTCCAGGAGGACAGGGCGTTTCTGCGGTCGCGGCTGACGGCGAGCACCGCCCTGGAGGGGGCTCCATCCGAGGAACAGGCGCTTTTTACGGAGACGCAGACACCCCTCTCGGCTAACGCGCTCTGGAACCTGGTGCCCTTCACGCCCTCTACGCTCAGGTTGATAATATGGGGAACCGCGTCCGCCGGGCTGTTGATTCGCACCTTCGGGTATGCGGACAGGGCCTTCCTCAGTTCGCCGGAAAGCTCCGTCACCTTCCGGACGTTGGCCTCCCTGTTCTCCACCGCCAGCCGCAGAGCCGTCTCCACAGACGCCGCCAGAGACAGGGCCGGCGTCCCTCCCCTGTAGAGACTGGTACTGACGCCGCCGTTCAACAGCGGCTCCATAACCAGCCTGCTCTTTTTGATCAGAAGGCCGCTGCCATTAAGGCCACCGAATTTATGAGGCGCAAGACTCATGGTGTCCAGACCCGAAAAAGCCACCGGCAGTCTGCCGATGGCCTGGGTGGCGTCCACATGAAGGGCACAGTCCGGGAAGGAGGTGAGAACGCTTTTTATTTCTTCCACAGGCTGGATGGTGCCAAGCTCACTGTCCACCGCAGTGACCGCCACAAGCACCGTATCCGGGCGCAGCAGCTCTTTTAACTGATCCAGGTCAATTTTACCGTCACGGCCAATGTCCAGCAGATCAATCTCATAGCCCTGCTCCTGTAAATAGGTCAGACTCCCGCTGACGGAAGCATGCTCCAATGGCGTGGAGATGATATGCTTTCCCAGATGGCGTCCGGCTCTGGCAATGCCCTTGATTGCCGTATTGTTGGCCTCTGTTGCGCCGGAGGTATAGATAATCTCCGCGCCCCCGGCGTCCAGAAGAGAGGCAATCGACAGGGTGATTATTTCCATCTCCGCTCTGGCGGCCTCCCCCGCCGGATGGGAGGAGTTGGCGTTTCCGCAAAAGCTTCGCTCCGCCTCGCAGAAACGCCGTAATACCGCCTCCTCGGAGGGATGATTTGCCGCGTAGTCCAGATAAATCATATGAAATCCTCAATACCTGTTCACAGCATCCAGAGAAGGAATGACCGGTTCTTTCGAGCCAGCCCGATGCCCCGGTCATTCCTTCCCTGTCCTGCTGTGAAAATAGTCACTTTTAGTTGGCAAACAGCGGCGTGGACAGATATCTGTCGCCGGAATCCGGCAGGATGACCACAATGGTCTTGCCCTGGTTCTCCGGTCTTGCTGCCAGAATTCCCGCCGCTTTCAGCGCCGCGCCGGAGGAAATGCCCACCAGCACGCCCTCGGACACCGCAAAGCGTCTGCCCTCTGTGAAAGCGTCCTCATTTTCAATGGCCAGAACCTCATCATACACCTTAGTATTCAGCACCTCCGGCACAAAGCCCGCTCCGATTCCCTGAATCTTGTGAGCGCCGCTCACGCCCTTTGTCAGCACCGGGCTGGATGCCGGCTCCACGCCAACCACCTGGATGTCAGGATTCTGCTCCTTTAAGTATTCGCCCGCGCCGGTGATGGTGCCGCCGGTGCCGATACCCGCCACAAAAATATCCACCTTACCATCAGTCTGTCTCCAGATCTCCGGACCCGTGGTGGCTTTATGGACAGCCGGATTGGCCGGATTGACAAACTGTCCCAGAATCACGGCGCCGTCAATTTCCTTCACCAGCTCATCGGCCTTCGCGATGGCGCCCTTCATGCCCTTGGCTCCCTCCGTAAGCACCAGCTCGGCGCCGTAAGCCTTTAACAGGTTCCTTCTCTCCACACTCATAGTCTCCGGCAGAGTAAAGATGGCCTTATACCCCTTGGCTGCCGCCACAGCCGCCAGACCGATGCCGGTATTACCGCTGGTAGGCTCGATGATGGTGGCGCCGGGCTTTAAGATTCCCTTCTGCTCCGCGTCCTCGATCATGGCAAGGGCGATTCTGTCCTTCACCGAACCGGCCGGGTTCAGATACTCCAGCTTGGCGATCACGGTGACGCCCTCAATGCCCGCCGCCTTGCTGTAACGGTTCAGCTTTAACGCCGGTGTGTTTCCTACAAGCTCCAATGCGCTTTCCTTAACTTCAGACATAATTTTCCCTCCATTGAAAAAAGATTTGTTTCCCTGGCAACCTTATTCTCTTATTTCCTATAAGTTTGATAGGTTTTATAAGTGATGTAGTCATTATA
>JAJQCU010000166.1 GCA_021202575.1 Lachnospiraceae bacterium | reverse complement strand
GGCATTGGGAGCCAACCCTGTATGTACCACACCAGAATCTCGTGTTCCTATTCTAGCAAAAGCGCGCCCTCCCTTCAATCAGAAACTGTACCTGATTACAAAAAAATAAGTCTGCCAGCCATTGGACAAATCTTAATCCCGATGAAATTGGCATTTTTCGCCACATCATGCAGTTACCGTCAGAAGCAACTGATTTGTAAAGTGGCAAGGCAATGTCTTTGTGCTACAAAGACGGCTTTCGCCTGCCTTGTTGGGGCGTCTCCGCTTCGCTCCGGTCCGCGCTGAGCGGACGTCCCCCGGACGTCCAGCGCCCCCCAATCCCCCGAGAACATCACCTGCGGTGATGGGCTGCGCATTCCTTCGGAATTCTGCTGCATTGCCAGGTTTTCCGGCAAGAATAATAAACAGCACTTGGCTTCCAAAGATCTTGTAGGCAAAAAATCCGCAATACTGATCACCAGCATGACAACCAGCAGCGTAATCAGAATCGTTTTATTACTTTTTACCCTTCTTCTGCATCGTAATGCTCCTTGTAGCTATACTACCAGTTTACTTTCGTAGGTGAGAACTCACTCAGAAAAGAATTCCAGCAGATATGCTTCAAACTTGGGAGTCCACCATTCTCGGTAACTTGCCCGGGAGGGATGTATACCGTTGACCATGTATAGCTTGTAATCTTCCTCGCTGACTGCATTCATTTCAGCATCGTTCCACAGATCGATCACACCGATGCCCCACTTCTCCTGAATTTGCAGAAGCAGGTCTACCATAGCGGCATAGCGTTCGCTGTCATATTGACTGCCGGTATAGAAAATAACCGGGCAATTCCATGTTCCCTGTGCATACCAAATAATATACTCTATAGCACCGGCGACCGTAAGGGTATCAAAGTTTTCCGGATCGAATCCCTCAGAAATGGTGCCCAGGTCTTTGCGCATGGTTGCATCATTGGTGGAAAGCTGGCAAATAAACGCATCCGCCTGAATGGAAGTGTCGATAGTCTTCATTCTGGTAATGTAGGACTGCTTTCCATAGACAGGCTCATCGATCAGCAAGGTGCCGCTGACAGCTTCCTTCACAGGAATAATGCCGTCCCGCTTCTCCATGAACTCCACAAAGCTCTCCCCACCGGAGGCAGAACCAAACGTCACAGAGCTGCCGAGGAAAATAATCGTCTTTCCCGTCAGCGCATTGGCTTCCAGGGCAGGGGTGTTTGCCACATAATACTGCTCTGCATTACCGGCGGAGAAGGTTCCGTTATTGATGGCAAGCATGACGGGAATCTGGATGGAGAAAAACAGGACAATCGCACCAAAGATGATCAAGGCTTTCTTCCAACCCTTCATTTTCTTCTTTATTTTCTTCTGTTCCATAGTAAATTTCTCTCCTTTATGTTTTTAGGTTTCTTTGATTGCAGGGAAATGTTTACCCAAAGCTGCAAGACTGCTTTTGGGACTTCTCTTCTGGGTTGCCCGGTCTACGGCAATCAGACCAAAGGTTTTGTCAAAGCCGGACTGCCACTCAAAATTGTCCATCAGACTCCAATAGAAGTAGCCTTTCACATTCGCTCCATCTGCCTTTGCGGCCAGAACACCGGCAATGGCCTCCCGGATAAATTCGCAGCGGCGGCTGTCGTCATCAGTGGCGATGCCGTTTTCTGTAACGATCAGCTCGCCGGGGAATTCATGAGAGATTTTTCGCACCACATTACCAATGGCTGCAGGGTAGTCCTCATAGCCCATCTGGGTAACAGGGACATCCTTCGCCGGAGGAACGGCACCCTTCTCATCCACGATCTTCCGGGAGTAATTCTGTACTCCCAGGAAATCATCACTGCGGATGTAGGGCAAATAAAAACCAAAGTCCTCATGCCAGAGCTGCGCCGCCTTTTCTGCACCATTTTCCGTGGGCTGATAATCAAACATGGAGAGGGTCAACCCCACCTTGGTAGCGGGCGAATTGGCCTTAATGGCAGCCTTTGCAGCCTGGTGGGCCCGCATCACGATCTTTTCCTGTTCCCTGCTTCTGGGGCTCAGGAAAGTGTTAACGGAGAAGGTCTTAAAGTGCCACATCTGCTCGATCATGCCAAGCAGGATCTTTTTAATGTCCACCTGGACACCGACCTGCACATCGCCTTCACGGCTGTTGGCTTTCATCACATCGGCAGAAATCTTCTTGAGCTGATAGCCCATATTTGCCTCGTTGATGGTGGCGATGTAAGGCAGCTTCCCTCCCAGCTCCTTTGCGATAAAGCCTGCGTATTTTGCAAAGGCATTCACCACATATTCCTTGCCCCAGCCGCCCTTGCGGATCAGCCAGCCTGGGGAAGAAAAGTGCATCAGTGTAACGATGGGCTGAAGGCCGTGGGCATAGCAGCAGTCGATGACCTTACGGTAGTATTCTACCTCTGTCTGGTCAAGCTGCCCCTCCACAGGCTCGATTCTTGCCCACTCAATGGAGAAACGGTAGGCGTTGAGTCCGACATCCGCCATAAGCTGAATATCCTCTTCATAGCGATTGTAATGGTCGCAGCAGATTCCGGAAGGTTCATTGAAGGTGGAATGCTTCATATTTTCCATGACCCAGTAATCACAATGGGTATTGTTACCCTCCACCTGATGAGCCGCTGTAGCTGCTCCAATATAGAACTTTTCCATCATGTCACCTTATTTAACCAACGCTTTTGCCAGCCGAACAACACGGTAGGCATTGATCTGAAGCTGCTTTCTGGAAACCTTGCCTGCTTTCAGGCCAGCGACAAGGCGCTTATAGTCCCCCTTACTGCCAGGCATAAAAAGATCGCTGCCCGCTGCCGCAACTTTCGCAGGATCCGGCACTTTATATTTTGAACCTTTTGCAGGCGCAAGTCCGTTCACCACCCAGTCTGTCATACAAATTCCATCAAAGCCAAATTCGCTTCGCAGTATATCTGTGCAAAGTGCCCTGCTTTCTGAGGTATGTATTCCATTCAGCAGATTATAAGATGTCATAACCGCCGCTGGGTGTGCCTCCCTGATACAGATGCCAAACCCTTTCAGGTAAATCTCACGCATGGCACGCTCCGATACCACTGAATTCGTGAAATATCGGTTTGTCTCCTGATTATTGGCCGCAAAATGCTTAATCGTAACACCACGCCCCCTGTGAAGCTGTACACCTGTTGTAACCGCCGTAGCAAAACGTCCCGCAATTAGCGGATCCTCTGAATAATATTCAAAATTTCTGCCGCACAAAGGGCTTCTGTGAATATTAAGCGCAGGTGCCAGCCACAGGTGGATCCCAAATCGCTCCATTTCACTGCCTATGATATCTCCACAGATACCGGCAAATTCTTCATTCCAGCTCTGAGCCAGAGCCGTCCCTACAGGAACAGCTGTACAATACTGTTCCTTCAACTGCGTCCCTTTGGGAAGCTTCGGCATCCCTCCCATAAAAATCTTCAGGATCCCAGGCATAAATTCCAGCAAAGTCTCCGGCATGGCAGCACCATAGGGATGAACGCCTTTTTTATCTTCATAATACTGAGCGCTGATACGAAGCCCCGCCGGGCCGTCTGCCATGACCACCGTTGGGACGCCGTCAACCATATGCGTTGTTTCCCCGGCGGCGCCTGCTACAGATGTAGCGGCTGAGCCAATCACACTTGCAAAACCACCCTTTGGATCAAAAGCACCAATATTCAGGAAGCAAAGCTCCTCGTCGCTTAAGTTCTTAATCTGCTCATCTGCAGATTCTTCAGAATCATAAGATATGATTTCCTGCGCAAAATTTTTTGCGAAAGCGTCAAGAACCGGAAGCGCGAAACCATCGGCTTTATTTTCCCCGGCGGCCGTTTCCGACACCGTGATTTCCGGCTTCCAATCCTTAAATTCTATATTCCCAAACACATTTCTGACCTGCTTCACAATAACTGTCAGATCCAGATGAATTACGGCACAGGCATGGGCATTTGCCGAGCTGTTCCCAACCAGCACTGTATATATGCCTTTTTCCAGAATATAAGAGGCATTTTCTTCGTCATACGAGGCCAGATCAGCGAGATCAAAGTCAATTGTCACGGCCTCACTCTCACCGGGCTTCAGTTCTTTTGTCTTTGTAAACGCCGCCAGATCCTTCACCGGCTTGTCCAGTTTTCCAC
>JAJQCU010000026.1:3837-4140 GCA_021202575.1 Lachnospiraceae bacterium | reverse complement strand
TCCCCGTGGTGATACTGCGGGTATTCCCCGTCCTCTTCGCCAGCCCCTCGTCCAACAAATCCTCGCCGTTTCTGCCCTTCGCCGCGAAAAACATCATGGCAAGCCCCGGCTCCCTCAGCGGCCGGAAATCCCACTCAATACAGACGTCCGCCGGAAACTCCTCCCGGCACCAGAGCACATAATTGGCCTTCTGCCCGTTCTCAGCCGCCATGGCGTTCTCCAGCCTCATTTTTCCCTCCGGAAAAGAGATCACCGCCCTGCCCTCCAGCACACAATCCTCAATATCCTTCTCACAGCTCAGCG
>JAJQCU010000026.1:0-3827 GCA_021202575.1 Lachnospiraceae bacterium | reverse complement strand
CTGTTGTCATTTTCTTACATACGGAAACTATACTCCCACCGCCGGAATTTGACAAGAGTTTTTATCCCTGCGCTGTGCTCATCTGATTTCTTATGGTTTTCTGTAAATCATACATAGATCTTTGATTCATCCGCACGTATCCCTTTAATGTCCTCTCATTATATTTTTAGAAAAATTTAACAATATAAAGCTGTGACGATTCCGCTCCCCTGTGCCTATAAGAAGTAGGAGCAAATTTTTTGTCCTGAAATGTCGAAAAATGTCTGCATGAGTGTTGAAGAGTAATCATATTTATGGTATTCTAAACCTGAAGCTTATAACTATTGTTGCTGATTACCTATAATT
Source organism: Lachnospiraceae bacterium (assembly GCA_021202575.1). Taxonomy (GTDB): domain Bacteria; phylum Bacillota; class Clostridia; order Lachnospirales; family Lachnospiraceae; genus RGIG6307. The sequence goes on along the minus strand of JAJQCU010000026.1, from coordinate 3,482 downwards.
TCAGGCTTCTCTTCCGCTCAGGACATTTGGGAAGGAGAGCGGATGAAGCGACATAAGCTTCCCCAGAAGGCGAAGCCACACACTAATTTCCCAAAGACAAATAAAAAAACTGATTTACGACAGAAGGAAGAACAGGATACTGCCCCAAAAAAGAAAAAACGCAGGAAAACAGGCACAGGCTCCGTGAAGCGAAGCCAGGGCACACCATACGACGATGTGTTCCGCACACTCTTGAACGACTGCACCCCGATGATTCTCCCCATCGTCAATGAGATGTTTGGTACGTCCTATACCGGAGATGAAACGATCGATTTCCACCCGGATCAGCACTTTCTCAACCAGCAGGGCGGAAAGCAGGAAAAGCGCATCACAGACTCCAGCTTTACCGTGGCAGACGCAGTGCCAAGGCATTATTTACTGGAGCTGCAGAGCACATCAGACAGCAGTATGCTGGTCAGGATCTTTGAGTACTCCACCCAAATTGCGCTGGACAGCGGAGAAATCACTGGCAGCACGCTGCATGTCTCCATTCCGGACTGTGGCATCCTGTTTCTGAGAAGTACCAGAAACACCCCGGAGCGGATGAAAATCAGAATCGATACGCCGGGAGACTCTGCCGCCTTTGATGTGCAGGTGCTTAAGACACAGCAATATACTATTGATGAAATCTTTGACAAAAAGCTCCTCATGCTGATCCCGTTTTACATATTTTCACATGAGAAGGATTTCCCGGAATACAATACAAACGAAGAAAAGCTTGAGGAACTGAAAACAGAATACAGCACCATCGCTGACAGACTGCGGCATTTGAAGGAAACCGGGCAGATAACGGAGTATCAGCATCGAATGATCATCGACATGTCCGGGAAGGTGCTGAAAAACATCGCGGCAAAATATGACAACGTCAGGGAAGGAATTGAAGAGACTATGACAGGAAGAATTATTGAAACAGAAGCCAGCAGGATATATCATGAAGGTGAGAAACATGGCGAAAAACGCGGCGAAATCCGTAAATCCAGACGGACGGCTATCAGACTCCATAACAGAGGCGATAACCTTGAGGAAATCGCGGATATTCTGGAGGTGGATATCCGTCAGGTCAGGAAATGGATCCGAAAAGCCGCACCGACAGATTGATAATCTTGCGTATCACCGCAACTGACAGTGGAAATCACAAATTCATGACAAAGGGCTTCGATTCAAGGAACATCTCACCAAAAACATCGGCAAAAGAAAAAAATGCCGAACGATATCGCAAGGATTATTCAGAAAGGAAAGCTTCTCATGGATGATTTTACTAAATATCTCAACAAAAAACTGGAAATTCCTGAATTAAAAAAAGAATGGGATGCCTCTGAGCCGGAGTATAACCTGATAGCCGCCATCATAGAAGCGCGAAAGGCGCACTGACATGATCTGCTTTTATTATAATTTCAGGTAGGCCGCCTGATTTCTGTCTCTTTGTGAAAAACTCCGGCCGGATGTCATTGCAGCATCCAGCCGGAGTTTTGTCTTTCCAGCAAATAAATTATTCCACCTTAATGCCGGTATATATCCCGGTCTCCTCTTCCTCCACATAGTATGTAATCGTCACCCGGTCCCCCACGTCAAAGATCACCGCGTCCTGGTCGTCCGCCGCGGAGACGGCATAATACGCATCCGTCCCCAGCTTGAAGTAAAAGATGGTATTCCCATCCACGACCACCGTGCGGATTTCCGTAATCCTGCCAGTGACGGTATCCGTCCCGGTGATGTCCGTCTCCTCGATCGGGTCAGTCACCTTCACCCCGTTTTCCACCAGGAGCGTCTCATAATTGGCCTGGCACTCGGCCACCGAGCTGCCGGTGGCGGTGATCTGATAATCCTTCACATTGACCATCGCGTACATTTTGACTAACTGCGCGGAATCCTTCAGAGACATAAAATAAGTAGGCTCGTCCGAAATATTCAGCAAAAGGGGAAATGTGGCGTCATACCCCAGGTGCTGCACCGCGCCCTCAGGGTAGGACATGGCGGAATCCTCCGTCGCGCCGGAAATGCTGTAATCCCGCGCGGCCGTCGTCCGCGGGTTCGCCAGGATAAAGCCCACGTTGGACTCATCATTTCCCGCGGAGGTCACACCCGTGTAAAGATAGACGTCGTCGTTCATGGCAATATAATTATAGCCGTCCGAGGTGGTCGTCACGCCCTTCTGCCCCAGCCAGGAATTGACCCAGCCGTTGACCAGCGTGCCGTGATAATTGTACTGCGCCACCAGCTGGTCCGCCGAGTAAACACGGTCGACCCAGGTCGGCACCTCCTCATAATAGGTGCTCTCGCCTGTGATCGCGTTGACTAAAACCGCGCCCTTCGTGTCCGTGCCGCCGAAAAGGCCGATGGTATGTACCGTCCGCGAACACACCCACCAGGGCGTCCCGTCCTCATCGATCTCAAAATTCACATCGCCGAACATCATGGTCGGATACCGGAAGCGGAGCAGGCGGTAAACATTGCGCCCGAAATGCTCGCCCGTCGAGTATTTCATCCCCTCATCCAGCTTCACGAGGTCTGCCTCCTGCGTCACCATGTTGACGATAATGTAGCCCGGCAGGCCCTCGGAGCGGTTGTTGAACCACTTGATGAGGTTGCCGTAGAGCAGGGGCGCCACACGCACCGGATTGTTCTGATAATTGATCTGCGAATACTCATAGTCCGACACCTCGAACTGCGAGACCAGGTTGCTGTCGGTGCTGCTTAAGCTGCCCAGCGCCCGGCTTCCCAGCTGCACGCTGGAATCCTTATCCAGCATGGGAATCTTGTCATAGGAAATCTCCGCGACCTCCTCGGTAAAGTCGCCCGTCTGCACATCCAGCAGATTGTAATAGGCCTCCGCGTGAAAAATCTCGGAGGAATAAACCGCGCCGACCACCGCTGCCAGGAACAGTACGCCGAGCATAATCAACGGCACTTTACAACGCGCAAAAACTGTCCTTCCCATAAAAATGACATTGCCGCCCGCAAACATACGCACGCCGGATGCCAGCAACGTAACAAAGATATAAAATAACAGCAGCATAAACAGAAAGGCCCAGAAATCCGGCGCCTTTGGATTCATTGCCGGCAGCATCACATAAAAATAAGCGCCTCCGAAAATCACGGTCAGAATCAGGCGCGCAGGCAGGCCTGAAAAAACTGCTGCTTTTTTATTCTGTTTCATATTCTTCCTCCCTCTTACATTTTTCTGTGATCAATTACAAATCCTGTCCACTATACCGATGTGATGCACCAAAAGTACGGCAGTCAGCCGTTCCGGATATATCTCCCTACAATCCCGAAAGATCTACCTGGTAAATATAACCCAGCGGCTCTGCTTCCCGCTGATAGAACATAACCATGTACCACGGCAAATATTCTATCCCATTTTCCTCCTCAGCGTTTCCCTTGCAGAAAACAATCTTTTTTCCAAAAAGCCAGTTTTCAATCTCCGACATATGATTTAAGGC
>JAJQCU010000419.1 GCA_021202575.1 Lachnospiraceae bacterium | reverse complement strand
CTCCATCACGATGTAGTGGATGTCATTCTCCTCCCCCACGTCATAGACATTGACAATATTGGGGTGCATCAGTCCGGCGGCCGCCTGCGCCTCCACCAGAAATTTGGACACAAAATTAGCGTTCTCGGAGAACTCCTGTTTCAGCACCTTGACGGCCACATTCCGGTTCAGCTTCTGATCCATGGCCTTATAGACGTCGCTCATCCCGCCCGTGCCTATTTTTTCAAGAATCTCATAACGGCCGCCAAGCAGCATTCCCATCTTAATCATCGTGCCTGTCCTCCTTTTTACTCAAAGGTCGGGCCAATATCACGGAAATATTGTCTGCCCCGCCGTTCTCGTTGGCGTCTTCTACAAGCCTTACGCATGCCTCCTGCATGGACTTTTCCTGATAGACCACGGATAAAATCTGCTCGTCCTCCAGCATATTGGTCAGGCCGTCGGAGCAGATCAGGATGATATCCTCGGGCAGAATATCCACGTAAAAAAAGTCCGCGGTGGTCCTGGGGAAAGCGCCCACAGCCCGGGTAATATAGTTCTTTTTGGGATGATTTTTGGCCTGATCCCGGTTGATGGTGCCGCTGCGCATCATCTCCGCCACGTAGGAATGGGCTCTTGTGACCTGCACCATGGTATTCTCCCGGATCAGGTAAAGCCTGCTGTCCCCGATATTGGCCACCGTCAGCTGGCTGGCCACACAGCAGGCCGCCAGCAGCCTAGTGCCCATGGCGCTGATATTGATATCAGTCACAGACTTCTCATAAAGCTTTTTGTTGGCGGACTCGATCACTCTGGTCAGAATCTGCACCGGATCGGTCTCCTCAGAAGCCGGAATTTCGTTTTTAATAATCTCAATGGCCGTCCTGGAAGCGTAATCTCCCGCCTTATGTCCTCCCATGCCGTCCGCCAAAAGCAGCAGATTCGGGAGGCTCCCAAGAGGCTTGGTAGTAATAAACACACTGTCCTGATTAATTTTTCTTTTTCTGCCGACGTCAGAAACGTAACAGGCTTCTAACATATATCAGGTACTCTTTTTATTCTCTTTCTGTTTCTTTATCCTGCTGTCCACAGCTTCTGCAGCAGCCATTCTTACCTATTCCTGAAGCTGTCTTCGTCTCAGCTGCCCGCGGTTTCCGCCGAAGTCATTTTTTCCATTTCCTTCAGCTGTCTTCGTCTCAGCTGTCCACAGCTTCTGCAGCAGCCATTCTTTCTTTTTCCTTCAGCTGTCTTCGTCTCAGCTGCCCGCAGGCCCCGTCGATGTCGCGGCCCATTTCCCTTCTGATTATAGCATTTATCCCGTTTTGGTCAAGCAAATTTTGAAAAGCTTTTACTCTGAGAGGTTCCGATCCCTGATAATCCCGCTCCGCAACAGGGTTGACGGGGATCAGATTCACATGGCAGGCCCCGCAGCCGCTGCCCTTCAGCAGCCGGACCAGCCGGACGGCCTCCTCCTTATTGTCATTGACACCCCTGACCAGCGAATATTCAAATGTCAGCCGTCTGCCGGTTTTTTCATAATAATACCCGCAGGCATCCAGCACCTCCCGCAGGGAATAGCGGTAAGCCACAGGCATCAAACTCCTTCTCTTCTCATCCGTGGGCGCGTGCAGGGAGAGGGCCAGGGTAATCTGCAGTCCTTCATCGGCAAGACGCCTGATCTGAGGCGCCAGGCCGCAGGTGGAGAGGGTAATATTTCGCTGGCTGATATGCAGCCCCCGTTCATCGGAAAGCATGCGGATAAATCTGACGACATTGTCATAGTTGTCCAGAGGCTCCCCGGAGCCCATAATCACCACGTTACTGACCCGCTCCCCGGTCTGTCTGGTGACAGCGTAAATCTGGTCCAGCATTTCTCCAGCCAGAAGGTTTCTCACAAGGCCGTCCAGGGTGGAGGCGCAGAATCTGCAGCCCATGCGGCAGCCCACCTGAGAGGAGACGCAGACGCTGTCGCCGTGGCGGTATTTCAGCCACACGCTCTCAATGCAGTTGCCGTCCGCCAGAGAAAAGAGGTATTTTCGGGTGCCGTCGATTTTGGATTCCTGCATCAGCTCCTGGCGCAGGCTGGTGAATTCAAAGCTGTCACGCAGGAGGGTCTTCAGGCTTTTGGGGATGTTGGGCATGTCGTCGTAGGAGGCGGCGAGCTTTTGGTGCATCCATTCATAGAGCTGTCTGGCTCTGTAGGGGGGCTTGCCGAGGGCGGTCAGGGCGTCGGTCAGCTCATCCAAAGTTAAACTTTTAATATCCTGTTTCATATGTTATTGTTTCCGGCATTTTTCCGGAATCTGCTGATAAAAAAGCCGTCGCAGTCATCCTGCCCGGGGATGAGCTGGATATAGCCGTCCTTTGCGGATTCCCGGCGCAGCTGCTCAGGGAGGTATTCTTCGATGCTCTCCGGGGTCAGGCCAAGCTCGTCTGTGATGTAGGCGCGGTTGTCCTCATTTTCCAGGGGGTCGATGGTGCAGGTGCTGTAAACCAGCGTGCCGCCGGGCTTTACATAGCGGCTGACTACGGCAAGGATCTGACGCTGAAGCTGCTGCAGCTCCGTAAGGCTTTCCGAGGTGACGTGATAGCGGATATCCTGTTTTTTCCCCAGAATTCCCAGGCCGGAGCAAGGAAGGTCCGCCAGCACCACGTCCGCTTTTCCCTCCATGCTTTCGTCATAAACCAGAGCGTCCCACAGCTGCACCTGAAGCCAGTCAATCTGAAGCCGGCCTGCGTTCTCTTCCACGGCGGAAAGCTTAATGTCGGACACGTCCCTGGCCAGCACTCTGCCCTCCGGCCCGGTTCTGTCGGCGGCCAGGCAGGCCTTTCCGCCGGGCGCCGCGCACACGTCCAGCACAAAATCCCCGGGCCGGATGTCCGCCGCTTCCACGCAGAGCATGCTGCTAGCGTCCTGCACCGCGAAAAGTCCCTGAGAATAACCGGGCAGGCGGTGAACGCCCTCCAGGCGGGTCAGGCGGCAAGCGTAAGGCAGGTAAGGATGAGGACTGATTTCCACGCCCTGAGCCGCCATCTGTGAAAGCAGCTCTCCCCGCTCCTCCGCGCTCATAAATTCCCTGAGCCGGATGGTCACGGGCTGGGGCTTTTCAAAGGCGTCCAGCATTCCTTCGGTCAGCTGATCCCCCAGCTCCCGTCTCCATTTTTCCACAAGCCAGACAGGAATGGAATGGGTGACGGACCAGTATTGGGTCAGGTCTTCCTTCGACGGCTCCGGGGGCGTCCCATGCTCCTTCGCGGCGGCCGCGCTGCGCAGCACTCCGTTCACAAAGCCCTTTAAATTCACGAAATTCCGCCTGCCCGCCAGATTGACCGCCTCATGGATCGCCGCCCGGTCAGGCACCTGCTCCATAAACAGGATCTGGTAAAGGCCGCTTCTGAGGATCGCCCGGATCAGCGGCTTCATCTTCTTCACAGGCGTGTTGGAATATTGATTTAAAATAAAATCCAGATAAATCTGTTTCTCCAGGCAGCCCTCCGTCAGGCGCTTTAAAAACGCCTTGTCCCGCCGGTCCAGATAATCATATTTATTCAGAGTTCCCCTGACCAGGTCACTGGAAAAGCCTTCGTCCTTTTCCACTGCCATCAGAAGCTCCGCCGCCAGCTCCCTGGTGTTCACTGTGTTTGCCATTTTTCTTTCCTTTTATTTCAGACCCTGTCCAGCACTTTACTCCCCCGTGCTCCGGGTCACAGTATTTTTACCATACCAGGCCGCCATCGATGTATTTTTCCAGTTCGCAGGGTCTTCCTCGATATCGTCAAAGCACAGGACATAAGGAGTGTAGGAAAAGGGCTCCAGAACCGCGTCCTGAACAGAGGAATCCTGCAATATCGCAAGTCTTAGCTGCCATTCCTCATAATACAGCGCTGCGCCTCCGTTTTGCAGATCCTGGGCGGCGCTGACCGTTGCCAATGTTGAAGGATAAACATATCCATACATCAGTGAAAGAATCAGGATCAGGATACCGGACGTCCACCCGGGCAGCAGATAGCTGGTCTTCATGGGAAGGAATTCATTCCCTGTCTTCTCTCTTTTGCGTCTGGCAAGCCATCCAAGCCAGTAAAGCTCATTTCCGTAAATCAGGATAAAATAAGTCCAGCAATATATATTCAAAACTCTTCCGGCCCCCGCAATTCCCAGGGTGTAGAAA
>JAJQCU010000314.1 GCA_021202575.1 Lachnospiraceae bacterium | reverse complement strand
TGTCATAGAGGATGCCCACCGTCCCGTAGAAATAAGGAACGCTGTACTCATTGTCCGGGTCAAAGTCCTGTCCCAAGACGTCCTGGTTCAGATTTACGCGGTTGGGGATTTTGTCCCAGTCGATTTTCTGTAAATAATCCTCCTTGATCAGGCGCTCAATCATGTAATCCGAGGGAATCAGCACATCGTAGGACTCGCCGCTCAAAATCTTCGTGTACATGGACTCATTGGAATCGAAGGTCTCATAGACCACATTGCAGTCATATTCCTTTTCAAACTGCGTCAGCAGGCTGGTGTCCATGTACTCCCCTGCGTTATAGACCTTCAGCGTGGCCTTACTGCTGTCGCCGCAGCCGGAAAGCATGAGCGCGGACAGTCCCGCGGCGGCCATCAGTGCCAATAATCTTTTTTTCATGATCAGTCTCCTCCTCTTCCCGCGTTCCTGACGCGGATTTTCTCTTTTGGTTTTATTTTTACACTTTTACCGCCTGCTCCGCCTCCGGCCCCCTTTTCTGTCTTTTCTTCATCACGGCGGGAACCACATTCGCGATAATTAACAGAACCATGATGACCAGAATCACGATGGTGGACAGGGCGTTGATGGTCGGGTTGGTGCGCTTGGTCATGTTGTACACAATGATGGAAATATTTTTCACACCGTTTCCTGTCACAAAATAGGAAATCACAAAGTCGTCGAAGGACATGGTGAAGGCCAGCAGAACCCCCGCAAATATACCGTCCTTAATCATGGGCAGAATCACCTTGTACAGCGCCTGCCAGGGCGTGGCTCCCAGGTCCATGGCGGCGTTGGCCAGATTAGGGTCTAAGGAGCGCACCTTCGGGTACACGCTGGTGATCACGTAGGGCGTGCAGAAGGAAATATGGGCCAGCAGCATGGTCATATAGCCTTTTTCTATTTTTAAGGATGAAAATAAAATCATCAGGCCGATGGCGGTCACAATATCCGGATTCATAATCGGAATATTGTTGATATTGATGATCAGCTCCTTGATTACCTTCTTATTCTTCGACAGGCCGATGGCGGTGGCGGTCCCCAGAATGGTGGAAATCACCGTGGACAAAAGAGCGATGGTGACAGACACGTACACGGCGCTCATAATCTCCGCGTCCGAGAACAGCTCCTGGTACCACATCAGGGAGAAGCCGGAAAACTTCGTCAGCGACTTGGAGGAATTAAAGGAAAAAATCATGGTCACAAAAATGGGCAGGTACAGAAAAAGGAAGCAGATGACGATGTAAACGATGCCCGGCAGACTTTTTTTCTTTTTCAAAGCTCTTCCTCCTTATCCTCCTGGTCCAGCCTGCGCATCAGGGTGATGGCGACCAGAATCACAGCCGTCAGTATCAGGGAGAGGGCACTTCCGAAGTTCCAGTTACCCACGGAAATAAACTGATTCTCAATCAGGTTGCCGATCAGGGTGTACTGTCCGCCTCCCAAAAGCTTGGGAATGACGAAGGTGGAGATAGAAAGCAGAAACGTCACAATCACGCCGTTGAGCACCCCGGGAATGGACAGCTTGAAAATCACCTTCGTAAAGGTCTGGAAGGGCGTGGCCCCCAGATCCTGGGCCGCCTCGATCAGGGATTTGTCAATTTTGCTGAGCGATGTGTGAATCGGAATCACCATAAAGGGCAGAAAATCGCTGACCATGCCGATGATCACCGCGAAATTGGTGTACATCATGGTCACGGGCTCCAGCCCCAGGGCCTGCAAAAAAGTGTTGATGATGCCGTTGTCGGACAGAATGCTGATCCAGGCGTAGGTCCTCAGCAGGGTGTTGATCCACATGGGGATGGTCACCAGCAGAATCAGGCTGCTCTGGATTCTCTCCTCAAAGCGACAGATATTGTAGGCCAGGGTATAGCCCAGCACCAGACAGATCCCCACGGTAATCAGACCGATCCGCAGGGACTTGGCAAACACCTGCACGTAGATGGGCTCCGCGAATTTGGCGAAATTTTCCAGAGTAAACTGAATATTGACCAGGGTGTTGCCCCCGGTGGTCACGGAATAGGCGGCGATCAGCAGCATGGGGATGACAATCATCAGAACAGACCAGACCATGTAGGGCCGCACCATTTTTATGTAGTATTTCATAATAAAGCCTCCTCACATGGGATACATCACATGGATGCCCTCCGGCTCAAAGGTCAGCCCCACCTTATCCTCCGTCTCAAACTGGCGGGTGGTCTGCACCAGGTAATCCCGGTACTCGGTCTCCACCACCAGCTCGTAGTGGACGCCCTTGAACACCACGGATTTCACCACGCCCCAAATCCGCCCCTGCTTGGGCTTCACCAGCCCAATATCCTCTGGGCGAATGACCACCTCCACAGGCTCGTTTTCCTTAAAGCCCTTATCCACACACTCGAAATCCTGGCCGTCAAAGCTGACCAGGCAGTCCTCTCTCATAATGGCGCCGCCGATGATGTTGGAGGCGCCGATAAAGCCCGCCACAAAGCGGTTCTCCGGCTCATTGTAGATATCCTCCGGGGTGCCGATCTGCTGAATGACGCCCTCGTTCATGACCACCACCGTGTCGGACATGGACAGGGCCTCCTCCTGATCGTGGGTCACAAAAATAAAGGTAATGCCCACTTCCTCCTGAATCTTTTTCAGCTCCGTCTGCATTTCCTTGCGCAGCTTGGCGTCCAGCGCCCCCAGGGGCTCATCCAGCAAAAGCACCTTCGGCTCGTTGACCAGGGCGCGGGCAATGGCGACACGTTGCTGCTGCCCGCCGGAGAGCAGGGTCACGTCCCTGTCCTCAAAGCCCTCCAGACCCACCAGCTTCAGGGTCTCACTGACCTTGGCGTCGACGAATTTCTCATCCACTTTCTTGATTTTCAGGCCGAAGGCCACATTATCACGGACATTCAGGAAGGGGAAGAGGGCGTAATTCTGAAAAACGGTGTTGACCTCCCGCTTGTAGGCCGGTACCTTTGACACGTCAATCCCGTTAAATAAGACCTCCCCGCCGGTGGGCTCCTCAAAACCTGCGATAATGCGCAGCGTGGTGGTCTTGCCGCAGCCGGAGGGGCCTAAAAGCGTCAGAAACTCGTTCTGGTAAATATTCAGGTTGATGCCCTTTAATACCTGCTGATCCCCGAAATTGTGGGTCAGATTTTTTAACTCGATGATTTTATTTTTCATAATATTCCTCTCAGCGGTTTCTCTTTCAATGGCAGTGCGACAGTTCAGCCCTCTATATGCCTCTCTGGCGGCGTAGCAATTTGGCCCTTAACTCGCGTAAGCAGCCGCTTCGCGTCCGGCGACAACCAAAATTAAAAGCTCGGCGGAGCGCTGACCCACAAAAGCTTCGCCCCCGTGGGCGAGGTCAGATAATGCCGGTACTTGGCCGCGAAATAAAAGGACTCCCCCGCTCTGACCTTATATGTCTTAGAGCCGAGATGCAGATCCGCGCTGCCGCTCAGAAGATACCCGAACTCCTCCCCCTCGTGGGGATCCAGACTCTCTGTCCGGCCGCCCTTCTCAATGGTCACCAGAATGGGCTCCATGCTGTTCTTCTGGGCGTTGGGAATGACCCACTGGATGACATTGCCCCGCTCCTCATCGATCTTTTCAAAATAATCCGTCTTTTTGAAAACAATCTGCGTGTCCTCCGAATCGCTGAAAAACTCCTTCAAATTCGTGCCAAGGCAGGTCAGGATATCCGTCAGCGTGGAGATCGACGGCGACGTCAGATTCCTCTCCAACTGGGAAATAAAGCCCTTTGACAGCTCCGCCCGGTCCGCCAGCTCCTCCTGCGTCAGATTCTTCATCAGACGCAGCTCCTTGATTTTTCCTCCGATGTCCATGCGCTCTCCCGCCAATAAATTCTAAACTTTCAGTTTAGCAAAACTAAACCAAAATCAACAGGTTTCATTATACATATTTTTCTCTTCCCGTCAATATGTAAATGCAAAAAAGTTAAATTTTTTTCTTAGTAAAACTAAACAAGCCTTCATTTAGAGAAATTTAATAAGATAACGCTGTGACAAAAGTTTACCACTACTTTTCACAACAGCTTTTTTTTAAATTTTTTTAATACAAAAAATACAATCAACCCGCTCATAAATTCCGCCTTGCATACAATCTGAAGTCATGCTAAAATCTTTTCATATAAAGTA
>JAJQCU010000280.1 GCA_021202575.1 Lachnospiraceae bacterium | reverse complement strand
ATTATCAGGCCGTGGAGCTGACAAAGACCGGCGAGGTGGAGACGGCGGAGAAGATCATGGCCCTGCAGAAATAACGTAAGATCATGCCGCACAGATTCAGGCAGTCATTTACCATTTCACTGGTTTATAGCCTTCCATTATATACAGGGGCGCTTTGCATGGAAAGGCGCCCCGCTTCTCGTTCTACCTGTTATGAATTGTAAGCTTTTCGATCTTACAGGTATGTATTTTATTCTGATCTTTTTCTGAGTAATTGATGCCAACCAACAGAATATCTCTCTGCAGATTTTCCAGCTGCTTCGAGTATTTACGGTCTTTGTTATCTCCCATTACCCGCCGACACAATGGAACGAATCACCACAAAGACCACGGCGGCCACCGGCCAGATAATCCAGAATATTACAATGATCTGTCAAACGGTACTCTCACTGCATAAAATCCATCAGTCCATCCATCACAGCCACTATTTTTGATGCAGTATTCTCATGTAAATATACAGGGTTAAGTCTTTTCTTTGAATACTTTAAGTGGCTTCCAAGTGTTGCTTCGACAAGAAAGGCTGTAAAAAACCGCTCCCAGCTGAAATACCGGCTGCTTTCAATATAATTTTCCGGAGCATCCAATATATCATTTAACCCCTCCGCCTTTACAACACCGGATTTTAAAATCAGCCACTCGAAGGATTCCGGCAAATACAAAATAATATTGGGTTTTTGCTGAAGCAGTTTCGTGATCCGATCCATTTCTGATCCAAAAGCGGCGCCGTCCGCTATTATCAGAACGCCGGTATCGGCATATTGCCAGGCTCTGGCAAAAATGTTGGATTTTCCTCCGGCACTGACCACATCATAATCTTTACCGGCAGATAACCCTTCAAAAAACTCAAAGCCTGAATTAGAATCTTCTATCAGGATTCGCGTCAGATGAACAGACACCCGGTGATCAAACCGGCCATAAATATGATAAAATTCATTGAAAACCTGCTTTAATCCGGCATATTTTCCCGAATAACGAATGCCATAAATTTCCTCGACACTGTACGGAAGGTTCGGCAGCCCCTCCCTTGTCACCAAAACGTAGTAATTATCCGAATCGCGCACCGCTTCCGCAAATTCTGTACTGTGAAGAAATGCGTTTCCCTCATCAATAAATACAATTGTTTCATGCAGCAGGGAAAGAAGCGTTTTCCAGTCTTTTCCTCCAATGGTTCGGCACGGCCTGTCGCATTTTAAGTTTATGCCGCTGTCCGCACCTGTTTCATAAAATTCCCCTATCATTTCAACAAGGGTGGTTTTCCCTGTGGCACTGTCTCCCCTGATGATGGTAATATTTCTTCTTATTACAAAATCGTATCTTACATTCGAATTAGATACAATCACCCTGTAGCTCCCTTTCATGGCAGCTTTCCTCCTGTCAGACTGTCACTCTTTCTGATGAATCAACGTACAATCATCCCCGCAATCGGTACGAGCTCACCCATCGTATGCACAATCTGATCTGTGTTCAAAATCCTTGCGGTAAACTCTCCCTCTCCGAAATCCATCAGATGCCGAAGATTGATAGTGATATCCTGCAGTTCACCGATTTTTAAAATCCACTTGGCACAGTTATCTCCACAGGCTGAAGCATTGAAAATTCTGTCCGGAACCTTATAAATGGCAATCAGGGTTTTTACTCCGCCGGATAATTCTCTGGGGCTGATGCCTCCCAGAACCGGGGAGTCAATGACTCTTGGCCCAAGGACAATGGACTTGTCTACATCCTGGATCATGGCTCTGGATAGTTCATCCGTAATCCAGTCATCTGTGTATGTGTTTTTGAAATATATGGCCGGGTTGTAAACTGCCTCCGGCATATCACCATAATAGATAGACAACATTCTTGCAGCCCCCTGTTCTTTCTGAAGTCTATGTCTAATTATATTCTCAATTTCTGTTTTTCTCAACCGTATCTTTGATTTTCATTGCAGCACCTGTTTCATCAGTTACTATTTAATCACACAAAAGTCAGGGACGCACTAAATAATCCCGGCCCGGATCTTCGTCTCCAGAATTCTCAGCACACTTTCCTCTATCCGCTCCCGGGTAATCTGGCCGCTCTCCACGGCCTCGATCACCCCCTGGGCGGCCTCCTGCAGATTCTCCGGCATGAGAATCATATCCACCCCCGCCTGAATGGCCATCACTGCGGCCTCCGCCAAGGTATACCGGTCGGTGATCGCTTCCATCTGCATAGAATCCGTAATGATCAGGCCGTCAAAGCCCAGATCATTTCTGAGAATGCCGATCATGGTCGCAGAAAGGGTGGCCGGTAAATCATCACCCGTCACCTGAGGCACTGAGATATGCCCCACCATGACGAAATCCGCCCCGGCGCTGATGCCGCCCTCAAAGGGCACAAATTCCACCTCTTTCAGCTCCTCCAGAGTCTTGTCCAGCTCCGTGTAGCCTTCATGGCTGTCCGTGGCCGTATCCCCATGCCCCGGAAAATGCTTTAGGGTACACAGAATGCCCCCATCGTGAAAGCCCTGCACCGCCGCCGACACCATCTCCGAGGCCACAGCCGCGTCCGAGCTGAAGGCCCGGTCCCCGATCACCGGATTGTCCGGGTTGGAATCCACGTCCGCCACGGGGGCGAAATCCAGGTTAAAGCCCAGCTCCTTTAATTCCGAACCGATGGTATAGCCCACGTAATAGGCGTTATCTGTATCCCCGGTGTCGCCGATGGTCTTCATATTGGGAAAGGAGGTAGTGCCCATGGCGCTGTTATTGCCCACTCTGGCCACCGTTCCGCCCTCCTCGTCCACAGCGATGAAAAGCCCGATTTTGGAGTAGGACTGGCTGTTGGCGATCATGGTGCTGCACTGGTCTCTGGTCAGAATAATGGCCGCGAAATAAACGATCCCGCCCACAGGATAGTCCTCAAGCGCCTGCCCCGTCACCTCAGAGGCCTGGGTCGCCACGCCGACTCCCGTCAGCTGCTCCGGCCTTACGATAAACAGCTGATATACCTGTTCATTCAGCGTCATGGAGGATAAAATTTCCCGGGCAAGCTCCTCCGCGGTATCCTCATCCGTTTGGCCTGTTTCCGCATCGACGGCGGTCTGCGAAGTCTCGTCTTCGGCCGCGGTTTCCTCTCCCGATGCTGGTTCTTTTCCGGCTTCCGTTTCCTTCCCTGAAGCGCTCTGATCTGACATTTCCGCCCTTTCCTTTTCAGAACTGCCCGCCGTTTCTTCTCCGGTCAATTCTGTTCCTGCGTACTTCTCCGTGCTCTCCCCGTTGGAGTCCTGGTCCTCTAATTCCACGGGAGTAACCGCCGTGGACGTTCCCTCCTCTGACGTCCATTTCACCGCCAGAAGAACCACACATAAAATACAAAAAAGCGCCGCCATGACAACCATCATGAGATTTCTGCCGCGCTTTTTTGATGCTTTCTTTTTTCTTCTGTCTCCCATAGCTGCCTCCATTCCAGCAGACCCATCGGCTTTTCTTTTAAATGATAAACAGCGTTCCGGCCCTGAAAGCCCCGCCACGGATCCGGGCTGCGGCAAGACTTTCAGAGACTGTGATTCGCGTATTGACCAGTACAGGATGGCATATTATTTTGTGACGATTCCTGAACCTGGCTACTCCAGAAACCTCACAAACACCGTATTGCTTAAGTCAATACCGCGCCTGGTCAGCCGCAGCCCGTCGCCGTCCGCCGTCCGCTCCATCAAGCCGTCCTCGATGCCGGATTCTATCGCTCTCTCAAATTGTCGGAGCTTATTTTCGCCAAACTGAGCGCGAAAAGCACTCTGTGACACACCACGCATAAGGCGCAGGCCAAGGAAAAAAAATTCCTCCATTTCCTCTCTCTGGGTGAGGGCTTCCTTTTCCTCATATTTTTCTTCGTACTCTTCCTCCCTCTCATTGGTGCTTCCTTTATCTGGGCCATCGTAGTCTCCTTCTTTTTCGGAATTCCCGCTTTCTCCGCCTTGCTCTTCATATTTTTCTTCTCTTTTGCAGTCCTGTTTTCCATGATCCCCGCCTTCTTCCTCTGATCTGCTTCCTCCCAAATATACGCTTAAATCAGATATATTTTTGTATCGGGTATGATCATAAAAGGACGCCGCCCCCAGACCAAGCCCCAGATAGGCACCACTCTGCCAGTAGACAAGATTTTGGCGGCAT
>JAJQCU010000045.1 GCA_021202575.1 Lachnospiraceae bacterium | reverse complement strand
CGAAAAGGAGCCAAAGAAGACGTCTCACGCACCGGCACCGGCTCCTGCCCCTGTTCCTGAGACGACGTCGGCTGCGGAGGAGAAAAAGCCTGCCATTTTTGAACCTGAGCTTCAGAAACGCCCCTTTGTAAAGGTGGAGGAGGCCTCCGAGAGGGCGGCGAAGCAGTCCTCTGCAAAATCCTCCCAGCCACGTGAGGGAGTGCCGCGCCGGAAGGCGAGGAGCGCCCAGGGAAGCGGGGAGCGGCGGGAAGGCCGTCCGGCGGGCTCCGGAAGCGGCGAGAGACGCGACGGCGGCCGTGTCGAGGGCCGCAGGACCGGTACAGGAAGCGGAGAGCGCCGGGATTCAAGAGGCGAGGGCCGCACAGGGGGCGGCGAGCGCCGCGAGAGCAGGGACGGAGCACGTCCCATGGGCGAACGCCGCGCTGACGGGAGCCGTCAGGGAAGCAATAATGAGCGCAGGCGCGACGGCAGCCGTCCCGTGGGGGAGCGCCGCAGAAGCGACGGATACCGTCAGGGCAGCGCGGGAAGCGGAGAGCGCCGCAGCGATGGAAGAAGCCAGGGAGACGGGCGCAGAAGCGACACAAGAGGCCAGGGCGGCTATGGGAGCCGTCAGGGTGCTGCTATGGGGGGACGTCCTGTTTTCGATAAGGATAAGGACGCCGATTCCAGGCAGGGCCGCCCGGCGCAGGGCAGGAAGAGCGGTTCCCGCCAGGGAGCCTCCGGCGCTGGCTTTGCCGATGTGAGCGTCAAGAAGGACCAGAAGCGGGATGAGCGCCGCCAGGGTCAGGATAAGGACAAAAAGAACCGCAAGGATTATATTTATACCGAGGAAGGCAGGAATACAAAGGGCAAAACCGGCAAAACTGTCAATAAGGCCGGGAAGTTCATCAAGCCGGAGAAGAAGGAAGAGGTGGTGGAGGAGCTGATCAAGGTGATTCAGCTTCCGGAGAGCATTACCTTAAAGGAGCTGGCGGAAAAGATGAGAATGCAGCCCGCCGCCATTATCAAGAAGCTCTTTCTGCAGGGCAAAATCATGAATGTGAATCAGGAGCTTTCCTACAGCGAGGCTGAGGAAATCGCCATGGATTATGAGAATCTCTCCGAGAAGTAAGTGAAGGTGGACGTCATCGAGGAGCTGCGGAGGGAAGTGGATGACTGCGAGTAGAGAATGGTATCCCGCCCGCCCGTCATCTGTGTCATGGGCCACGTGGACCACGGCAAGACCTCCCTCCTGGATGCCATCAGGAATACCAATGTGACCGACAAGGAGGCCGGCGGCATCACCCAGCATATCGGCGCTTATACTGTTTCCACGGCCAGCGGCCGCCAGATTACCTTCCTGGATACGCCCGGCCATGAGGCGTTTACCGCCATGCGTATGCGCGGCGCCAATTCCACGGATATCGCCATTTTAGTGGTGGCCGCGGACGACGGCGTCATGCCCCAGACCATTGAGGCCATCAGCCACGCGAAAGCGGCCGGAATAGAGGTTGTCGTGGCGGTCAATAAGATCGACAAGCCGGGCGCCAACGTGGACCGCGTCATGCAGCAGCTGACAGAGTATGATCTGGTGGCGGAGCAGTATGGAGGCAGCACGGTATTCTGCCCGGTATCCGCCAAGACCGGCGAGGGCATTGAGAATCTGCTGGAGATGATTCTGCTGACGGCGGATGTGCTGGAGCTGAAGGCCAATCCGAACCGCGACGCCAGAGGCCTGGTCATTGAGGCCCAGTTAGATAAGGGCCGGGGTCCTGTGGCCACCGTGCTGGTGCAGAAGGGCACGCTCCATGTGGGAGACTTTATTTCCGCGGGAGCCTGCTATGGCAAGGTCCGCGCCATGATCAATGATAAGCATATGAACGTGAAGGTGGCGGGACCCTCCGAGCCTGTGGCAATTCTGGGTCTTTCTGATGTGCCGGCGGCCGGGGAAGTATTTCTGGCCCACCCGAGCGATAAGGAGGCCAAGGAATACGCCCAGACCTATATGGCCCAGTACAAGGAAAAGATGCTGGAGGAGACCAAGAAGCGCATGAGTCTGGACGATCTGTACGGACAGATTCAGGCCGGCCAGCTGAAACAGCTGAATATGATCATCAAAGCCGATGTACAGGGATCCGTGGAGGCGGTGAAGCAGTCTCTGGAGAAGCTTTCCAACGATGAGGTGGTGGTAAAGTGCATCCACAGCGGCGTGGGCCTGATCAACGAAAGCGACGTCTCTCTGGCGGGCGCTTCCAACGCGATCATTGTGGGCTTCAATACCAGGCCGGATTCCACCGCCAAATTCACCGCGGAGAGAGAGCATGTGGAGATCAAGCTGTACCGCGTGATTTATCAGGCCATCGAGGATGTGGAGCGGGCCATGAAGGGCATGCTTGACCCGATCTTTGAGGAGAAGGTCATCGGCCACGCCGAGGTACGCCAGATCTTTAAGGCCAGCGCGGTGGGCAACATCGCCGGGTCCTATGTGCTGGACGGCGTGATTCAGAGAGGCTGCAAAATCCGCATCACCAGGGCGGGAGAGCAGATTTATGAGGGCTTGCTTGCCAGCCTGAAGCGGTTCAAGGACGATGTGAAGGAAGTGAAGGCGGGCTTCGAGTGCGGCCTTGTGTTTGAGGGCTTTGACAAGATGCAGGAGCTGGATATTGTGGAGGCCTATGTGATGGTGGAGGTGCCCAGATAGGGAACCGCGCCACGTGGCAAATTCACCTGTGTCCTGCGAAGAAGGGAGCGTTATGCGCAAAAACAGCGTGAAAAATATCAGAATCAACAATGAGGTGCAGAGGGAGCTGGCGGAGCTGATCCGGGGCGGGTTAAAGGACCCCCGGATTTCCCCCATGACCAGCGTGGTAGCTGTGAATGTGGCTCCGGATTTGAAAACCTGTAAGGCTTATATCAGTGTACTGGGAGACGAGGAAGCGCAGAGGCAGACCATGGAGGGGCTGAAGAGCGCCTCCGGCTTCATCCGTTCGACTCTGGCAAAGAATTTAAATCTGCGCAATACCCCGGTGATTACCTTTATTCCGGAGCAGTCCATTGAGTACTGGGTGGAGATGTCCGCAAAGATTGATCAGGTGATCGCGCAGATTCCCGACCGGGAAGAGGAAGAGCGGACGGATTCGGAGCAAACGGCAGCAGAAAAGGAAAGTGTAAAAGACAATCGAAGATGATTTGAGGACAGCGGAAGCTGTTCACTGACAGGGAGAGCGCGGAAAGCAGATCAATGAAAACAGATATTTTAAAGGAATGTGAGGGGGCGGAATATATCGGCATCAGCGGACATATCCGCCCCGATGGCGACTGTGTGGGCTCCTGCATGGCTCTGTACATGTATCTGACCAAAAAGCTGCCGGGGGCCCATGTGTACGTATACCTGGAGCCTGCGGCGAAAACCTTTACCCATATAAAACGGATTGATGAGATTGACACGGAATATACCCCGGCGCGGCGTTACGATGTATTTTTCTGCCTGGACACGGAGCCGGGCAGGCTGGGAAGGGCGGAGAGCTTTTACCGCGGCGCGGCCAGAAAAATCAATATTGATCATCATCTGAGCAATCCCGGGGATGGAGACCTTTGTGTTGTACGCCCGGAGGTGGGCTCCTGCGCGGAGGTTCTCTATGAGCTTCTGCCGAAGGAGGATGTGGACGACGACATGGCGCTGGCCATCTATCTGGGGATGATCCACGATACCGGCGTTTTCCAGTATTCCAACACCAGACCGCAGACCCTTCGGACGGCGGCAGAGCTGATAGAGAGGAATATCGATTTTCCCAACCTGATTCAGGAGAGCTTTTACCAGAAATCATGGAATGAGACCCGGGCAGCGGCCTGGGTGCTGCTCCACGCGGAGAGCCTGTTTGACGGAAGGGCGGCGCTGGGGCATATTTCCATGCGGGAAATGCGGGAATGCGGCGTGACCACGGCGGATCTGTCCGGAATCGTCAGCGAGCTGCGCAATATCGCGGGAGTGGAATGCGCCGTGTTTATGTATGAGATTCCGAACGGTTTATGCAGGGTAAGCCTTCGCACCGGAGAGAGGATAGACGCCACGAGGATTGCCGGGGAGTTTGGCGGCGGCGGCCACGCGCGGGCGGCCGGCTGCAATATCAGGGGCAGCTTTGAGGAGGCGTATGAAAGGCTGCTCCCGGTGCTGGAGCAGTATATAGAATGAAAGCATTACCAAACGGCCGG
>JAJQCU010000073.1:2391-4197 GCA_021202575.1 Lachnospiraceae bacterium | reverse complement strand
GCGGACTTAAATATCCGGGAAGCGTGCGATGATGTATTTCACAAACTGATAGAGAGGTGGCAGGGAAATGGCTGATCTTAAGACGAACAATCAATTATCAGAAGAAGAGCGCATGAAGCAGATGGCGGCGCAGATGCGTGCCGCGGAATACAAAGGACTTTCCGAGGAAGAAATCCAGGAAAGAGAACGGCAGAAAGAAATGCGCAGGAAAAAGAATATCGGGATTCTGGAGGATACTCTGGGGATTTTGGAAAAAGGAAGTTTTGAAAAAGACGGGCAGGAAATAAAGCTGCAGTTCTCTTCAGAACAGATGCGGGAAATACAGGTGTTTCTGCCGGAGGATATTGATGCGCTGCGGGCAGAGGTGATTGCTTCTGAAACTGCCGCTGAAACTGTTACTTCCTCAAACGATGTGGAAAGCAGCAAAAGCCAGGCGCTGGCAAAATCAGGCTGTACGTTTGGCTGTGAAAATATCGACGCTCTCGTTCTTGCACAGAGGAAGTATTCAGAATTAAAAGAGAATGGAGAAGCAGACCCCCAAATTTTAGTTTTGAATCTGGCAAGCTCCACACATCCGGGCGGTCAGACCCGCAAAGGTGCCAGCGCACAGGAGGAAGACCTTTGCCGCAGGACCTCGCTCCTGCTTTCTCTGGAAAGCGATGAGGCGAAAAAATATTATGATTGCAACAATGCCAGAAAGACACATATGGGCTCGGACGGCGTGATGATTTCTCCATATGTGGAAGTCCTCAAGGATGGTTCCTCTGAGACACTTTCTGAACCATTCCCGATTTCTGTCATGAGCTGCGCCGCACCGATGATCCGTCTGGGGCTGGAAGGGATGTCGCAGCAGGAGTATGAAGTAATGCTCTGCCACCGCATTCAGGGGATGCTGCTCAGCGCTGCGTCACAGAATTATCGGCACCTGATTCTGGGCGCTTTCGGCTGCGGCGTGTTCGGGAATGATGCCGCTGTTGTGTCCAATTTATTTTATCATGCAATACAGAACCTTTCATTTCATGGCAAGGGGAGCGGTCAGCTGTTTGACTCCATTGATTTTGCTGTGCTCTGCCGGCCGGGAAAGGATTACAACTACAGAGAATTCTTAAGAAACTTCTTACACAAGGATGACTCCTGCACAGCCGGGAGTTGTGAATAACGGAGGGAGGCTTTCTGGATGGATATTTCCAAACAGGCACTTCAGTTGAAAAAGGCTTTAAATGAGAGCCGTTACACTGTTGCCATCACCGGAGCCGGTATTTCCTTTTCTGCAGGCGGCATGAACTTTGACCATGAAAATGTGGCTGAGCTTCTGCCGCTGGCTTCAGAGGATACGCTCAGGAATGAGCCGGATAAATATTATAAACTGCTCGATCACGCTTTTCTTCATTCGATGTTTGCCAATGAACCGTCCTTCGCACATAAAGCGCTGAGAAGTCTGGAGATCAACGGGCTTCTGCAGGGAATCATTACGACGAATGTGGACTGTATGCACACCATTGCAGGTTCGGAAAATGTGGCTGAGATACAGGGCAGCCTGCAGATCAACCGCTGTACAAAGTGTGGCAAACACTTTGACGATTACCATATCTGGAACCAGGGAACCGTTCCCAGATGTGACGAATGTGGGGACGTGATCTGGACATTCCCGTTTTACAGTGGCGTCGGGCTTCACGAAGAAAGCCTGAAAAAAGCGCAGGACTGGATTTCAAAAGCAGAACTGATTTTGATCATCGGCGCAAACGGTTCCTATGGGAATGCGTATTTTAATTACAGAAAACGCAGTGCGCAAATCATTCAGATCAA
>JAJQCU010000073.1:0-2381 GCA_021202575.1 Lachnospiraceae bacterium | reverse complement strand
CGGGAGAAACAAATTTTGATACACACGCGTCCATGAATATCCGTGCAGGCGCGGATGAAGTTTTCCGGTTGATTGTCTGATACGCCTGGAGGCATATGAAATGTGGATTCGTATTTTTAAAGCCTGGCTCAAATGGCGAAAGGACTGGGATTCATTATGTAATCGCTGTGGGAAGTGCTGCTATGCCCGCTCTGTCTGGGCAAAGGGGCGTGTGTCGATTCACTTTGACGAACCATGTGAAAATCTGGATGAGGAAACGCATCTGTGCAGGATTTATAAAGATCGTTTCCGCAAATGTAATCACTGCGGAAAGGTGAATCTGCACACAGCATTATTTAATCCTACTCTGCCAAATGACTGCGCATACAGGCGGACATTCCGCCTGTGGGATAAGGAGTAACACAGTAGCTCTACATTTTTAAGTCAGATTTTTATTCGAGTGTCTTCTATCATATTCTCAGTCGGCACTTCCACCGACATTCTTCTGCAGAAGTCATCCACAGGTGTCAGTTCGCTGACCGGAGGAAATGCGTCATCGTAATGGTCCAGCAGTACACGTTTTGGCCTCAATTTTCTAATGATCGCTTCATTATGAGAATCGATATCACTCCGTCCCTGATGCGGCAGGATCAGAACATCCGCTTCGGCAGGGTATTCTATATCATCGGCCAGATCCGCACTGCCCATGATCTGTACACGCTTTCCCTCTGCCCTGATTTCATAAAAAACAATTTCGCTGTTCTCTTTGTACTGCATATTTAAATTCAGCAGGTGGATCAGGCGGGGGAATTGCTTCCAGGAGCTTAACCGGAATACTTTCTGCAGGATAAGTCTGGCGTCAAATTGAATATGCTTTCCCTGATAGACACGCACAGATAAATCCGGAAACTGCAGGACATCGCCCGGCACAATTCTGTGAATTCTCGTTTCCGGGAAACCTTGCTTTGCAAGAGTCGCCGCCGGCGTATCTGTCATAAATACTGTGCACGGCTTATCCCTGTACAGAGTCGGAACGCTGGACAGATGGTCCAGGTGACCGTGTGTAATCAGAATATTCGTTGCTGTCCCGAACGCCTTTTCTCTTTGCTTACGCAGCACATCCGGTTCATATCCCTCCGGAAGATATTTTAAAAACGGATCAAAAAGTAAAGATGTCCCAGAAGCTTCTATATAAATTGATGCTGTGCCATACCAGGTTATCTCCATAACCTTTCCTCATTGCGCGAACATATTCTCAGGGAACTCTTCACCTGAGATTGTCTTTCATGTTCATGTTGCTGCTCCTGTATGATGAAATATTGTAGTTTTTGTAAAAGCATTCCTCCGGAATGCGCAGGCCATCACCAGCGGTGATGTTCAAAAGGGGATTGGGGGCGCTGGACGTCCGGTGGACGTCCGTTCAGCGCGGACCGTAGCGGAGCGTAGACCGCCCCAACAAGCAGACGTAGAAGGCTCCGTGAGACGTCTACATTGCTTGCGAGTTTGTGAAATAGCCTGAAAATGCCCCTGAAATTCTATGATTTTTGGCATCCGCAGATAAGTTATCGGAGAAATTTCCGCAGAGCCTTGTCGGAAACGTCGGGCAAAATATCGTGAAAATAATCCAGCATCCGCTGATAAGATTCTGCAGGTTTGCGCTGATACACTGCGGATGTGAATGCGTCTCCGAAAAATTTCTCCGGAGTGGAATACTCCGCAACGCCCCAGCCGTATTCTTTTCCATGGCGATCCGTCAGATAAACAAAGTTACTGATGATCACATAGCCCTGCGCCTGCAGCCGATTGATGGATGTATCGAAGCCGGTCGCGCCGCCTTTTTTATAATTGCCATCCCGTTTCAGCGTTTTGGAAAGCACCGGCGCACGGGCATCCAGCAGATCAAAAAGCTGTTTGTCCTTGTATGATGCCAGCTCGTCATCGAATCGCGCGTCGAAGTCGTATCCGTCCCGGCGATAATTCGCGAAGTCCGGAAACCACTCTGCCCTGATAAACGCTGCCTTGTTCTCAAAAAACTTTCCGTAGGCGCAGCCTGCTTCCTGAATGACCGGCCCTTTCCATTCCCATACACCGGGCTCATCCGTAAACCACACGGAAGGATCGACGTGGTCTTCCACTGAAAAGCCGGGGAGGGAATTCCGAAACAGCGGAAGGAAGCCGACTCGATGAACGGCGTTGATCAAATCTTCTTTTGAATCTGTCTTCCACAGTCATTCACCTTCTCTTGCTCAATAATCATCTCAAATCAGTTCTTTTCTGCAAGCTCCGCAAGAGTAAACACCTTACCGCATTTCTGACACCGAAAAATATATCCATAATGGTTGACCCGTATATTGGAGACAAAGAACGGATCTGATGATGAATTGACATCCTCGCCTTTCACC
>JAJQCU010000363.1:3473-4223 GCA_021202575.1 Lachnospiraceae bacterium | reverse complement strand
GTTATATGAAGCCCGACGGCCAGGTGAACCCGGAAGGCTTACACACCTCCGGTTCCGGCGTTTCCTACACCACGAAGACCGTACCCGTCATCCTTTATAACGATATCGGCGGCTACTCCGAGTGCAGGCCCGCCGGACTGATCGACCGGAATAAGGAATTTGTGGAAGACGGCTTCGTCCTGGTCAGCATCGGCGCCCGGGGCAGCCAGAGTGTGGACGAAAAGGGAACTTCCACCGGGAAGGCTCCTGCCGCCCTGGTGAACTTAAAGGCCGGCGTCCGCTGGCTGCGGAAGCACCAAAATGAGCTTCCCGGAAATTATGACAGGATCATCAGAGTAGGCACCAGGGCGGGCGGCGCCATGAGCTCACTGCTGGGAGACACCGGAAACAGCGAATATTTTCTTCCTTATCTGAAGGAAATCGGTGCGGAAATGGACGGGAGGGACGATATATACGCCGCCCAGTGCTACTGTCCGATCACCGACCTGGATCACGCGGACCTGGCCTATGAATGGATGTTTCAGGCAAAGGCTGTCAGCACCCGCGGCGCTAAGGAGCTTCCGGTCGCCATGGACGGCTTCCACCGGGATCTGAGTGCCGGACTGGCTCAGGCTTATCCTTCCTACATCAACTCCCTGTCTCTGGGGGCGGAGCTTGGAGCGGCCGGGCGAAGCGGCAGCTTTTACACCGGGCTGATGGAGAAGGTTTCCCCGTCGCTCACCACGTTCCTGCAGAGGACCATCGGCTATG
>JAJQCU010000363.1:0-3463 GCA_021202575.1 Lachnospiraceae bacterium | reverse complement strand
CACCGCTCTGATCCACTGGGATGGGGAATTCGCCATATTCGCTGACCTGGACAAGTATGTGCGCGTTTTCATCGGACGCATGAAGCCCTGCCCGTCCTTTGACGGGCTTGGCCTGGAAACCTTTGAAAATCAGGAGTTCGGCACTGCGGACAGTCCGAGGGAGCATTTCAGCGCCGCCACCGCCAAAATCTTCGGTCAATTACAGGATGGCGTTCTGAATAGGGCAGTGTCAGAAGATGCCCTGGCAAAAGCAACCGCACAGGAAACCGCGGTGCCGGAAAGCCCCATCCCGGAAAGCTCCATCCCGGAAAAATGGGAGATTTCGCCGGAAATGTCCGACAGGGCGCGGCATTTTAACCCGCTGTATTACCTCCTTGCTCCCGAAAAGGAAAGTGATATTGCGCCCCATTATCGGATCCGCCTGGGTTCTAAGGACGCGGATACCTCCTTTGGTATCTCCTACTCCCTGTATCTGGCGCTTCAGTCCGCCGGAATCGACGCCGATTACGCTCTGGTGTGGGGATTGGGACACTGCAACGCCGACTATCCCGGGGAGTTTGCCGCCTGGGTTGAGAGCATCTGCGGATAAGGATTTTACTCCGAACCATTCAGGCCAGAAACCTGTCCTGAGCACGGCCTGTCTCAAATGAATTATGTAAAAAGGGAGCGGAGCTTTGAACGGCCGGTACACGGGTTCACAGAGCGGTTCCCGGAATATAGCGACAGAACTTCACCGCGTATGCGGCAGTGAAATTCGTAAGTTAACGAGCAGCTGTTTTATGCTGCGAGTAATATAAAAAAGGAGAAGTAGCTATGAGTATTATTTCAGCCAGAATTGACAACCGTCTGCTGCATGGGATTGTGGCGACGCAGTGGGCTCCCTTTATCGGAGCGCAGCGCGTCATGGTCATCGACGACCACATCGCCTCTGACCCGCTTTTGAAGAGCGGCATGCAGATGGGCAAGCCCGCGGGCTGCGCCCTCTCCATCATCACGGAGCAGACCGCGTACACAAACTTTGCCGCCGGCAAGTACAACAATCAGACCGTATTTGTCATCGTGCAGAATCCGGAGATTTTAAAACATCTGATGGACCAGGGTGAGAAAATTCCCCGCATTGTCCTGGGCGGCACCGTAGCCCCCGAGGAGGGTGTGGAAGCGGTGCAGGTCAGCCGCCGCGCGTTCGTCACAAAAGCGGAGGAGCCCGTTTATCAGGCGCTGGCCGCGGGCGGAGCTTCCATCACGGTACAGTATGTGCCAAAAGACAAGGAAGAGAAGCTCAGCCAGTATATCTCCAATGTATAACAGTTCAGAGACATCTTTTCACTCATATTTCACCGGAAATACGAAAAATGTCTCCCCGCGCAATCCATCGATCATAGCCGCACTGCGGATAATATGATACCAACCTTTATTTTACGAAAGGAGTCAAAACAATGACTGCATTTCAAGCAATCCTGATCATTTTGATCGCGTTTTTCCAGGGATTTGACGCGTACGGTACACAGATCGTGCCCTCAAACCACATCGTGTTCGGCTTCCTGGCCGGCCTGGCCATGGGCGACTGGCAGACGGGACTTGCCATCGGCGCTTCCTGCCAGCTGATGAGCCTGGGCGTGGCCGCCATCGGCGGTTCCTCCGTTCCCAACTACGGCCTGGCCGCTATCCTGGGCACTGCAGTTGCCATTTCCAGCAACGCGGATCTGGAGACCGGACTGACCATCGGCGTGGCCGTGGCCATGCTCTACGTTCAGATTGACGTCGTCGTCAAGATTCTGAACGGCTTTATCGCCCGCCAGGCAGAGAAATTCTGCGACGAGGGCAAATTCAGCGCCATGGAGAAAATTATCATGCTCTCCCCCATCCTGATGGGACTTTCCACCGCTCTTCCCACCGCCATCTACTGCGCGGTAGGCGTGAACGCTGTCAACTTCATTCTTGACGCTATGCCCGCCTGGTTCACCGGAGGACTTTCCATCGCCGGCGCCGCCCTTCCTGTCGTAGGTATGGCGCTCCTGCTCAACTACATGCCGGCCAAGAAGTGGTTCGGCTGCGTGATGCTGGGCTTTGTGCTGGCCACCTACTTTGGCTTAAGCGAGCTGATGAGCGGCGTTATCCCTGTTGCCATCATCGGCGGTGTCTGGGCCTATGAAGTTTACAAAAAGCAGGCTTCTGCTCCTGCTGTTGCCACAGCCGGTAATCCGGAGATAGGAGAGTTGGAAGATGAGTAAAGAACCCGTATTAACCAAAAAAGACCTGTTCCAGTGCGGACGCCGCTGGCTGTTAGGCTCCTCCACCTTCAACTATGAGAACCAGATGGCTACCACCTGCGTGTTCTCCCAGATGAAGGCCCTGCGCAAAATGTATCCCGATGATGAGGATTACAAGAAGTCCCTGAA
This sequence comes from Lachnospiraceae bacterium, assembly GCA_021202575.1. Lineage (GTDB taxonomy): Bacteria > Bacillota > Clostridia > Lachnospirales > Lachnospiraceae > RGIG6307. The sequence continues at coordinate 1,064 of JAJQCU010000363.1, read as the reverse complement.
AAACCAGTTCCGGTATTTTAATATCAATCCTCCCATGGGCTCCATCCTTTTAGGCATGACCCTGGCCGTGGAGGATAAGGAGGGCATCGACTCCCTGAACACTGTCAACGATATGAAAGTCAGCTTGATGGGCTCCATCTCCGGTATCGGCGACACCATCATGTGGGCTCTGATCCCCACCGTATTCGGCTCCATCGCCGCTTACATGGGTCAGGAGGGCAATCCCTTCGGCCTGGCGCTTTATGTGCTGGCCAACCTGGTGATTTTCGTCTGCAAGTTTTATCTCTGGGATCTGGGATACAACATGGGTGCCAAGCTGATCACCTCCTTAAGCAACACCTTAAACGCCGTGACTGAGGCGGCTTCCGTCCTTGGACTGACGGTGGTAGGCTTCCTGATCGCCACAACCGTGACCATCAATCTGGGCGTCACATTCACCTTCGGAGACGTGGCTCTGGATCTGCAGACCGGCGTGCTGGACAGCATCTTCCCCTGCATCCTGCCCATCTTCGCGACCTGGGGAGTGTATAAGCTGATCAAGAACAAGGTCAACCTGACCTGGATCATTCTTGGGATTATCGTGATCTCCATGATCGGCGCCGCGACAGGCATTCTTGCATAAAAGCTACTGTTCATGGGCGGTTCCGGTACATGGACGAAACCGCCATTTAAAACATGAATGATACTTTTAAGAGCCCCCGGCCCAATTCCTCTCGTGCCGGGGGCTCGCTTTTATAAATTTTTTATTGCAGACAAACTTACATAAAAATAAAACAGCCCGTAAATCCTTTTTACGAAACGAAGGAGAATTCAACACATGAAACGATATGTATTTGCGACCCATCACAGCATGGCTTCCGGCCTGAAGGACACCATGGAATTTCTGACCAAATCCGAGGATCCGATCTACGACGTCTCCGCCTACATGAACGAGGCAGGCGATGAGGATCTGGCCGCGGTAGTGGCGGAGCTCTTTTCACAGTTTGACCCTGATGATACGTTTGTGTTCATGACGGATGTGTTGTGCGGCAGCGTCAACCAGAAGTTTTTCCCCTATATGAATG
>JAJQCU010000181.1 GCA_021202575.1 Lachnospiraceae bacterium | reverse complement strand
CGGGGCACGCTTTTTTTGCGGCCAGCTCCATCCGCAACACCCGGGACACCTATTATTTTATTTATTCCTCCCAGTGGCAGCACGAGCTGTGTTACGCCACGAGCAAATATCCGGACAGGGATTTCGTGTACGGCGGCGTGCTGGTTTCCAACGGGGACATTGGGTTTCAGGGAAGGAGGAGGGAGGACAGGCTTGCCGGAACGGGAAATAATCACGGCAGCATTGTCAATGTAAACGGGCAATGGTATGTGTTTTACCACCGTCAGACCCATAAAACGACGTACAGCAGGCAGGGCTGCGCGGAAAAGCTGACGCTGGAACCGGACGGGAAATTCCTTCAAGCGGAAATGACCAGCTGCGGCTTAAACGACGGGCCGCTGGCCGCCCGGGGAAGCTATCCGGCTCCCATCTGCTGCAACCTGACCAACGGCCACATGCCCCATGTGTCCACGGAGCCGATCCCGCAATCGATTCCGTATATCACCCACCAGGGGAATGACAGGTATATTACAGATATTTCTGACGGGACAATGATCGGGTATAAATATTTTGTCTTTGACGGAGAGAAAACACTGACGCTCAGGCTGCGCGGGAAAGCTCAGGGAACGATTCTGGTATCCGCAGATGACCATGCGCTGGGAGAAATATCCGTGGAGCCGACGGAGGAGTGGACGGACTGTAGCCTGAAAATTTCAGAGGGGGGCGTTCACGCGCTGTATCTGAGATTTCAGGGAGAGGGCAGCCTGGATCTGATGGAGTTTTGCTTCGAGTGAATATTTTTACAGAGTAAAAATGAAAGAGGCGTTGTCCGGATCCCAAAAAGAGGCTGACATTACTGGGTACGCGCGTCACCGCTTTAGATGAAATATAAAATTTTTCCGCCTGTGCGGCTGCGATTCGACAGAGCATTGCATGAAATTAACTGCAACGCAAAGGAATATCGAATCTGCAACTGTACAGGTGGATTTTTTACGTTCATGAAATTCAGAAAATCAGAAAAATATAATGAATTTGCGAGAATTATCGTGGATTTCGGATAACGCGAAATGGGAAACAGCCTTTACAATGGTTTTAAAAGAAAGGGAAGACCACATTCCTGAAATGAGGAAACGCAAAGGAGGAAGATATGAACGCCAAGAAACGAACCTGGAAATACGATTTCAAGATGAACAAAGGCCTGTACCTGCTGTCCATTCCGGTGATCGCTTATTTCTTTGTCTTCAGCTATCTGCCTATGGGAGGGCTTCTGATGGCTTTTGAAAATTATAAACCCGCCAGGGGTCTGCTTGGCAGCGAGTGGGTGGGCCTTCAGAACTTTATTGATTTTTTCACTGGCCCCAATTTCTATACCATTCTGCGTAACACCCTGGTGATCAGCCTGTTAAGCCTTGTGATTGCCTTCCCGCTGACCATTGTTTACGCGCTATTGTTAAATGAGATTAAAATCAAGTGGTTCAAAAAGACGGTGCAGACCATCCACTATCTGCCTTACTTCGTGTCCATGGTCGTCATCTGCAGCCTGATCCGGGACTTTGTTGCAACCAACGGTTTCATTACGAATATTATGGTGAATGTGTTCGGTATACAGCGGCAGAACCTGTTACAGAATCCGGATTATTTCTGGGCCATCAATCTGCTGTCCGATATCTGGCAGGGCCTGGCCTACGGCGCCATTTTCTTTGTGGCGGCCATCAGCGGCGTCAGCCAGGAGCTGCATGAGGCGGCAGCCATTGACGGGGCAAACCGCCTGCAGAGAGCGTGGCATGTAACTATCCCGGGCATCATGCCTTCCATCATTACCATGCTGGTTTTGAAATGCGGCACTCTGCTGTCGGTAGGCAGTGATAAGATCCTGCTTCTGTATAACTCCAGTATTTATTCCACAGCGGACGTTATTTCCACTCATGTACAGAGAATGGGTATTGAACAGATGAATTACGGGTATTCCACGGCGGTAGGCCTGTTTAACTCCGTGGTCGGCACTATTTTGCTGCTGGGATCCAACGCGCTGTCAGCAAAATTGACAGATACATCCATTATATAGGAAGGAGAGAATAATGAGCAGTCATCAGGTAACGAAAAGAAGACCTTATACCCATTCCGGAATGATCGAGAGAACCGGCCCCGGCAGAATCATTTTTAATATTCTGAATTATGGTTTTATGATCCTGTTCGCGGTCGTCTGCATCGCTCCCATGTGGCATGTACTGATGGCCTCCATCAGTGATCCCAGGATGCTTTTGACAAGCACCGGGATTTTGTGGAAGCCCATAGGAGAAATTACCCTGAAGGGCTACCAGCTTGTGCTGCAGAATAAAAGCATTCTGTTAGGCTATGGAAACACGATCTTTTATGTGCTCTGGAGCGCGGTTGTGGGAACATTCTGCACTATGGTTTCCGGTTTCCTGTGCAGCCGCAAAGACTTCAAACTGGCGGGACCGCTGACCATGTTTATCATGTTCACCATGATGTTCAGCGGCGGCCTGATCCCGACCTACATGGTCTACAGAAATCTGGGTCTGATCAATAACCGTCTGGTACTGATGATCCCCGGACTGATGAACGCCTTCTATCTGATCATGATGAAGAGCGCCTTTAACCAGCTGGACAGCGGTTATGAGGAATCCGCAAAGCTGGACGGCGCAGGTCCTCTGACGATCCTGTTTCGTGTGCTGGCGCCTCTGGTAAAGGCAAACCTGGCCGTGATTATCATGTTTTCCGTGATTATGACCTGGAATTCCTGGTATCCGGCGTCCATCTATCTGCCGGCAGCCAGAGAATACTGGCCCCTGCAGCTGTTCATGCGGGAGGTCCTGATCCAGAATGATACCACCAAGATTCTGTCGGGTACCGATGCGGCGAAGGTGGCGGACTATACATCGAACCTGGTCAAATACTGCGTAACCATAGTAGGAACCTTACCCCTCCTCTGCGCTTATCCCTTTGCACAGAAGTATTTTGTGACCGGAGTAACGCTCGGGGGAGTGAAAGGCTAATATAATTTTATATTCATTTTTGCAGGAGGAAAAAAGAATGATGAAACTATTAACACGTAAAGATTTCATGAAGGTAACCGGAATGGGGGCGGCGGCTCTTGGCATCGCTTCACTGACAGGCTGCGGCAGTTCTGACAGCAGCTCAGATACTAGCTCCAGCACTTCTTCGCGCTCTGAGAGCGCTGGCGAAGCGGAGACTGCGGAGGAAGATTTTTCGGATAATGTTACAATCTCCGCATGGGTTCATACCTTTGACAATGATTACGGCTACATGGACACCTTTAATGATAATCCCGTGGTCGCTTATCTTTCCGAAAAGTTCAATACCACCTTTGAGTGGCAGATCCCGGCTACAGGCTCTGAGAGTGAGTCCTTCAGCCTGATGATCGGTTCCGGAGACTATACAAATGTGTTCTATACCGCCTACAGTCAGCAGACGCCGGATGAGCTGTATGAGGACGGAGTTATCATTGACCTGTCAGAATATATGGATGCCTACATGCCCAATCTGACTGCTTTCCTGGAGACTGACGAGACAGCCAGGAAAAATATGTACAATGATGATGGGAAAGTCCTCTATCTGCCTGTCTTACAGAATGAAGCCAGCACCTGCTGGGGCGGCCTGATTTACAACCGCCAGATCCTGGTGGATATGACCGATGACAATATTCAGTTCCCCAGCGGCAATGACGAGCCCACAACGGTGGAGGACTGGGAATACATGTTCGGGCTGATGAAGGAATATTTTGACGGCATGGGATATACGGATTATGCCTGCCTGATCATTCCCTATAACGGCTGGTTCACCACAGGTGACATTCTGACAGGCTTTGGCACCACCGGAGCTTTCTATGTGGATGATAATGGAAACGTGCAGAACGGCATTATTTCCGATGAGTTTTACAACTATCTAGTGAAAATGAAGGAGTGGTATCAGAAAGGCTATATTTATCAGGACTTTGCCAGCCGCAGCAGCGATCCCTTCTACTGGCCCAACACTGCCCTTACCTACGGCTGTGTGGCGGGCGTATTTTATGGTCTGACGTCCCAGCTTGGCACTACGCTTTCCATGGCTGATTACGGGATGAATGTGGATTATTACGCGATTGCTGCGCCGGTGGACACGGAAAATAACGTTACGCCGCTGGAAGCCAATTCCATGGTGCAGACTGCCTATGATTACAACATCGTCAGCTATGGATGGGCCGTCTCAGAGAATTGCAATGAGGATCAG
>JAJQCU010000414.1:1282-4233 GCA_021202575.1 Lachnospiraceae bacterium | reverse complement strand
ATATTACAAATTCTCCATCGCGCATGGTGTCCATGGTTTCGTATTCTTTGCGGTTCGTTGACAGGCCTTTCTTTTTCAGATGTCCGTTGACTTCGCGCCGGATCGCGGCGAATATGACCGCAAAGGTCGGCACCCCGATGATCATACCGGCGACCCCGAAAAAGCCGCTGAAGGTGATGATGGAAAAAATGACCCAGAAACCGGCTATGCCTGTGGAATTGCCCAGGATTCTCGGCCCCAGCACATAACCGTCAAATAACTGCAGCATCAGGATCAGTATGCCAAAATATACCATATTCAGCGGTTGTGTGGGAGTCACTACAAATACAAGGATGGCGCAGGGAATTCCTCCGATAAAGGGTCCAAAAAACGGAATAACATTTGTAATACCTACGATCAGGCTGACCAGGCCATTGTAGGGAGTTCCCAGAATCGTGGTAAAGAGGAGACACAGGCAGCCGATAATAAACGAGTCCAGAATCTTTCCACTGATAAAGCCGATGTAGGTTCTGTGTATAAATCTTGAGTCCGTCAGAATCTGATTGGCTCTGTCCTCCTGAAATACGCAGTAAACGATCTTGCGGGCCTGCCCCACGAACATTTCCTTGGAGCCGATCATATAAAGGGCAAATATAAATCCCAGAATAAAATTCCAGAGTGTTTTCAGCAGATTAAGGCCGCCGGCAAGAACTGTCAGCAAAATGCCGCTGAAATTCGCCATCAGCGTGCTGGTCAGGCCCTCCACCCTGTCATAAAAAAGATTGTAAAGATTCGTAACCTGTTCCCCGATTTCAGGATTATTTTCAAAGGTCGTACTGAAAAACTGGGAGATATTCTGGGAATAAATGTCAATATTGACAATAATATCATTAATGCTGGGAATGATCTGGGAAACAAACAGATAGATCACGATAAACAAAGCCAGCAGGCACAGGACGGCGGTCAGGAGGACGGAAATCCCGCGGCTGCCGATTTTGAGCCCTTTCTTCTCAATGAACGGTTTTACATGCTTTTGTTCCATCCAGTTGAGCACCGGCGTCATCAGATACGCGATCACAAAGCCGTACAGCACCGGGGTAAAAATCCCGCCAAGGAAGCTGAGTAAGCTGGATAGCTTTTCCAGATGAAACATTACATAGTAGACGCCCAGAAGGGCAACTATAGTCACAAAAGAAATTAACGCGATTCCAATGGCATGATAGCGGAAACGGGAATCGAGACCTTTTCTTTCATCTGCCTGATCATCGTTAACTTTTTCTTTTTCGGTGTCATTTCTCATTTCATAATTCCTCCACCGGCTATTATAAACCTATAAGCCACGATTTTCCATATAAAATTCGGCTGATAATTTAAAGCGGATACATTAAAGTTTTGTAATTTTTGCAGTTGAAGCGGAAAGTCTTACTACTGCGAGGCCTTTAGAGGCTGCATTATACGTTTAAGCCAGTGCAGGATGGGCATATTATTTCGCGGCAGTTACTTGCATCAGCTAAAGTTTACGAAAACTTTGACGGGAAAGCTTGCATTCATCCCCCAAAGGGTATAATATAACATTTGAACCGGCAACTATTCGCAAAATCCCGTGACGAATCATATGCCACCCCACGTTTTTTAATATCGAAAACCATTTATTTTACAGACAGTTATTGCCCATATTGTTTGCAGATAATGCCGATCAGTCAAAAAGAAAGGACCCTTGTACTCGCCATGGCCGAAAACAACAGCTATCATTCACAGGTAGATAAACAGAATATTATCAAGCTGCGGGAGGTGCTCTCCACTCTCCCGCGCTTTTGCCGGACCTTCTTCCTCGGAATTCAGGAAAATACCTCCACACGCACCAGACTGGCCTACGCGTACGATCTGAGGGTATTTTTTGAGTATATGCACGAGAATAACCCGGTCTGCAATAAAATGGACATTACCGACTACCCTCTCTCGCTGCTCGACCAGATTCAGAAGGAAGACATTGAGCAGTACATGGAATATGTGAGCTATTACATAAAGGATGACCATGAGGTCACCAACAAGGAGCGCGGAAAGGCCAGAAAGCTTTCCGCCCTGAAAACCATGTATAATTATTTCTTCATCAGCGAAAAGATCGAACATAATCCCGCGGCCCTTGTGCGGATGCCGAAGCTTCACGAGAACGCGATCATCCGTCTGGAGCCAAACGAGGTGGCAACTCTTTTAGACCAGGTGGAGGCCGGCGAAAAGCTGACGAAAAAAGAGCTGGAATATCATAAAAAGACCCGTACCCGGGATCTTGCTCTCCTGACCCTGCTGCTGGGTACCGGCATCCGCGTGTCTGAATGCGTGGGTATCGACATTCCTGATCTGGATTTCGATGTCAACGGCGTCAAGGTCCGCAGGAAAGGCGGCTATGACGCTGTGGTGTACTTCGGCGATGAGGTAGAAAAGGCTCTCAGGGATTATCTGGATGAAAGGGAAATGATCATTCCCTGCCAGGGCCACGAGGACGCCCTCTTTCTCTCTTTGCAAAACAGGCGCATCAGTGTACGCAGTGTGGAGATGCTGGTCAAAAAATATGCCTCCCGGGTGACTACACTCAAGAAAATTACGCCCCACAAGCTGCGCAGCACATATGGCACAAGCCTTTACGAGGAAACCGGCGACATTTATCTGGTGGCGGACGTCCTTGGCCACAAGGACGTGAATACCACCAGAAAGCACTATGCCGCGCAGGCGGATATGCGCCGCCGTCAGGCCGCCAATAAAGTGAAGCTGAGGGAAACCTGACAATAAAAAGAACTGTCACGAAAATACTCCCGTCCTGCATATGCCCGTCTTGCAGTGGCTAATACGTGAATCACAGCCTCTGAAAGCTTTGCCGCAGATAATCCCGGCTGTTGAACATATCATTTCATGTTTAACAGCCGGGATTCTTTCGTAGGTTAAAATTCTCTTCCTCTGTGCATTTCTCTGATTAT
>JAJQCU010000414.1:0-1272 GCA_021202575.1 Lachnospiraceae bacterium | reverse complement strand
TATCGCGTGTATTCCAGATTATCGTATGTATTTCTTAATTCCTTATGTGCTTCAGACATTTTATCCTTTGAGTGAAGCCATCTCCTGTAAAGAGAATCATCTTTTGCAGACAACTGTCTTTTGTATAAATCAGCTTTCGTAACTCATAAGCTTTTGCAGCTCAATGTCTTTTGTATCTCATCATCTTTTGTAATTACCGTCAATATTATCTTTTGAAAATACCATCTTCCGTATCCTGGTAATCTCTTTTCTTTTCCGGGTATATTCGATGCTTCGCTCTTTCATCATGGGTATATCGGACTTTTTCTTTTGCACGCTGTCTTTGGTATTGTATCTTAAGGATGGCTTAATAGCTGTCACCCATAAGTACCTCCGTGGAGTAATAGGGCACGACGATCGTTGTCCCGTAATAAATGGTGCCCTCGCTGTCCAGCTGGTTGATGGCAATGATCTCTTTGGCAAGATCACCGACAGAATCATAGCAGTCGCTCATATGGGCATCCGCGATCTTCCAGACACTGTCGCCGGAAGTAACATAAACCTGAGTATAATATTTGTGATAATCCGGCGTTTCATTGTCCCGTGCCCTGGCAATCAAGGTATTAGCGGAGACAACCGCCGCAAATAACAGGAAAACCGAGAGCAATGAGGTGATCAGGCGCACACGCCGAAGCTGCTCTCTCCTCTGCTTTTCCATCAGTCTCTCCCGCCTTAAATTCCTTCTGTATTCAAAGTCGCCGTACATGATATATCTCCTCAAAATTTGTCGAACATTTGTTTGCTGTATGTCCATTATATTACCCGAACAAATGTTTGTCAAGAAAAATCGAACAAATTTTCGGGAATATATGTTTGCTTTTTCCGGAGAGATATGTTACCATGTATTAAATGAACGAGAGAGGATTAAGAAGAGAGCCGGTTGTTCCACTTTATTTAATGAATCCGGAGGATATATCATGAATTATGAAGGCCTGTCCGCAAAGCAGCAGGAAATACTGGACTATTTGAAGGAATGTATTTTAAATAAAGGCTATCCGCCGTCTGTGCGCGAGATCTGCGACGCGGTCGGGCTCAAATCCACCTCCTCCGTACACTCCCATCTGGAGGCTCTTGAGAAGAAGGGCTATATCCGCAGAGACCCTTCCAAGCCCAGGACCATTGAGATCTGCGATGATAATTTTCAGATGCTGCGCACGGAGATGGTCAATGTGCCCGTGGTTGGCAATATTGCCGACGGAGATCCCATATTCGCGGAGCAGAATATCGAAGGAT